>JACQUS010000159.1 GCA_016210125.1 Chloroflexota bacterium
GTGCCGGGAGTGCCTCACCCCCTCGATCCCCCTCTCCCGCGCGCGGGAGAGGGGGTAGGCGCGGCGCCGGAAAGGGGGGAATCCAAAGGGGGCTTCGCCCCCTTTGGAAGCCTTTCTTGGGGTGGGGTGGAGTAGCCCGCCGGGGCCGTTCTTAAAGTGCGGCCGAGGGGACGGCAGCCTCCGCCGCGATCGCGCCGCGTGCGGCGGGGCGAGGAACTCACCGCCAGCGAGGAGGAGCGCAGTGACCACACGCGAAACGACCGAGCTCTGCGCCCTGGGCGTGGCCGAGCTGGCACGCCGCTACCGCGACGGCACGCTCTCGCCGCTCGAGGTGACCCGCGCCACACTCGAGCGCATCGCCGCGCTGAACCCGCGGCTGAATGCCTACAGCGTCGTGCTCGCCGAGCAGGCCCTCGCCGCAGCGGACAACGCCGAGCGGCTGCTGCGCGCCGGGGTCGACCTCGGGCCGCTGCACGGCGTGCCGTTCTCGGTCAAGGACATCATCCGCGTGCGCGGCACCCGCACGACGGCGGGCTCGCGGCAGCTCATCGACGCGCCGCTCGACGAGGAGGACGCCGCGGTCGTCGCGCGTCTCCGGCAGGCCGGCGCGGTGCTGCTGGGCAAGACGAACCTCTACGAGTTCGCCTCCGGCGTGCCCGATCCGGACGGTCCCTTCGGGTGGGTGCAGAACCCGCGGCGGCTCGGCTACCAGACGGGCAGCTCCTCCACTGGCACCGGTGCGGCTGTAGCGGCGGGCCTGAGCGTGCTCTCCCTCGGCACCGACACCGGCGGGTCGGTGCGCTTGCCGGCGATCTTCTGCGGCATCGTCGGGCTGAAGGCGACCTATGGCCGCATCCCCGTGCACGGCGTGCTGCCGCTGAGCACAACGCTCGACCACGTCGGCCCGCTGACGCGCACGGTCGCCGACGCGGCCTACGCGCTGGCGGCGCTGGCAGGCCACGAGCCGCGCGACCCGTACAGCGCACTGGCTCCGACGGACGACTACGTCGGCGCGCTGGGCCGCGACATGCGCGGGCTGCGCGTCGGCGTGCCAACCAACGCCTTCTTCCAAGACGCCCAGCCAGCCGTGCTCGCCGCCTACCGCGACGCTTTAGCGGCCCTGCATGGGCTCGGCCTGGCGACGCGCGAGCTCGCGCTGCCGCGCGTCGAGGAGTCGCCGGAGCTGACGCAGCTCATCATCCAGGTTGAGGGCTCGGCTTGGCACGAGCGCTTCCTCGGGCGCGAGGACCGCTACGACGAGAGCTTCCGGCAGTTCGTGCTGCCTGGGCGAGAGGTCAAGGCCATCCCGTACGCGCAGGCGCTCCAGGCCATGGCCGAGATTCGTGCCGAATGGATGCGCCTGTGGGAGCAAATCGACGTCATCGCCACGCCGGCCGGCCCCATCGTCGCGCCGCCGCACGGTGTCTGGGAGATCGAGCTGAACGGCCGCCGGCGCGGCTATCGCATGCTCATCTCGGACTTCACGCGCGCCTTCAACCTGGCCGGCTTCCCGGCCCTGGTGCTGCCTTCCGGACTGGCTCCCGACGGCCTGCCCACGTCCGTGCAGCTCGTCGCGCCGCCGTTCGCCGAGGCGCGCCTGCTCGCGATCGCCCATCGCTTAGAGGCCGAGCTAGGCGTGGCTGCACGGCTCGGCATCGCGGTGCAAGGCTAGCGCTGGCAGGCCGCGGCGCGGCGCGCTTCGCGCCTCGGCACGAGGCGTCGAGGCGCGGTTCGCGCGCAGCGCCCTGGCGGCGCCGGGCGTGCGCGCCTCTAACACACTTCTAACGCGGGTCTAACGCCGCTCTTACACCGCAGCCGGCATCCTGGCATGTCGAATAGGGCGCGTGTGCGCACACACAGCATCGCGGAGGAAGCAGCAGCGATGAAATTGCGGCCGTTGGGCGATCGAGTGGTCATCCGTCCGCAGGAGCGCGAGGAGGTCACGAAGAGCGGTCTCGTGATCCCTGACACGGCGAAGGAGAAGCCGCAGGAGGGTACGGTCGTCGCCGTCGGCCCGGGTGCCGTGGACGACAAGGGCGCCCGGCGACCGCTCGACGTCAAGGAAGGCGACCGCGTGCTCTACGCGAAGTGGGCGGGCACGGAGGTCAAGGTCGAGGGCGAGGAGCACCTCATCGTCCGCGAGTCCGACATTCTGGCGATTCTGAGCTAGGGGGAACGAGCACATGCCGGCAAAGCAGCTTCTCTTTGGCATTGATGCCCGCACGCGGCTGAAGAAGGGGATGGACACGCTGGCCGAGGCGGTGAAGACGACGCTTGGCCCGCGGGGGCGCAACGTGGCCTTGGACAAGAAGTGGGGCGCTCCGACGGTCTCGCACGATGGGGTGACGGTGGCCAAGGAGATCGA
>JACQUS010000160.1 GCA_016210125.1 Chloroflexota bacterium
AGGTAGGAGTGGATGCCCAGCTCCCAGGTGTCGCGGAAGGCGCGAATCTGCTCCGGCTCGGCAGTCAGGTCTTCGTCCTTGCCGTCCTTCACGTCGCGCTTGTTCACGAACGGCTGGAAGTTGGACCCGTACTTGATCCCGTAGGGCGGGTCGAGGTAGATCATCTGCACCTTGCCCGCCATGCCCTCTTTCTCCAGGAGCGAGTTCATCACCAGCAGGCTGTCGCCCGCTACCAGGCGGTTGCTCCAGCCGTGCTTGTGCTGGTAGAACTCGATGGCCTGCCGCAGGGGCTCCTTGCGTTCGATCTCGAACAGAGGAAGCTGTGACGCTTGGCCGTTGCCGTTGCGCCGCCTGACCGCCTCGATGATGGTGCGGGGCTCGATGCGCTCGTGGACGTGCAGCGAGATGGTGGGCACCTCGAACGACGTGTGCTCGGCCTTCCCGGCCCACTGGAGCTGCGGGTCCAGGTGCGGGTCGTAGGCGTAGGCCCGCTTCGCCCCCGCGTCCGGGTCGGTATCCGGCGTCACCAGCCCCACCGGCGGATTGTTGACGCGCTGCTTGCCCCGATGCTCGTAGGATTCGATCGGGCGTTTGGTCTCGGTCTTCTTCTCTCGTGCCATCAAGTCCTTCCTGTGGGTACACTCATGCGCTGGTCCGGGAGGCTAGCTATCTAGTGTAGCAGCGTGCGCGGGGCGGCCGCAGGGCAGAGCGCGCGTCTGGACGAGAGCTGTCGGCGACGATGCTGTGGGTTGACCTCACCTCCGATCCGTTCGGCCGGCGCGCGGCCGGGCGTGAGGCGTGGGCCTTCGCCGCTTCCCTTCGCGGACGCGCTGATCTAGGATGGATGCGTCGGCCGCCGCGCGCGTGGCTGAGAGGTGGCGCTTGTCCATCACGGATTCGGACCTCGCGAGCGTCTCCGCCGAAGTCGACCGCACGTTCGCCCAGGCCGTTGACGACCTGGCCACGCTCTGCCGCTTCTCCTCGACGCGCGACGATCGCGCCGCGACGCTGGCCTGCGCCGAATGGCTGTGCGAGCGCTTCGCGCGCGCTGGGCTGGCGGCGCGGCTGCTGCCCGTCGAGGGCGGCAACCCGGTCGTCTACGCCAGCGCGGACGGCGCCACGGCGTGCCGCCTCCTGCTCGTCAACCACTACGACGTAGAGATCGCCGGCGATGTCGCGGCGTGGACAACACCGCCGTTCGCGCCGGACGCGCGCGACGGCCGGCTCTACGGTCGCGGCACGGCGGATAACAAGGGCTGCCTGCTGGCGCGCCTCTGGGCCGTCGAGGCGTGGCTGCGCAGCCGCGGCCGGCTGCCGTGCGGCGTGGCCTTCGCCGTCGAGGCCAAGACCGACATCTTCGCGCCGCACTTCGACCAGGTCGTCGCGGCCCACCGCGAGCTCTTCCGCGCCGATGCCTGCCTGTGGGAGAACGCGCTGAACGGCGAGGACGGCCGGCCGACGCTGCGCCTCGGCGACAAGGGCATGTGCGCGCTGGAGCTGCGGGTCGCAGAGCAGACGCGCCAGCCGCTGAGCTCGCAGTATGCGGCGCTGGTGCCGGGCGCCGGCTGGGAGCTCCTCTGGGCGCTGGTCGCGCTGCGCCCGCGGGCGGGCGAGGCGCCGGACTGGCTGCGCGAGGGCCTGGCGCCGCTCGCGCCGGAGGAGGAGGCGCTGCTCGACGATCTGCCCTTGGAGCCGCCCGGCCAGCCGCCGCTGCTGGCCAGCGCCGCCGAGCAGGGCCGCCGACTGCGGCGTGAGCCGACCTGCAACCTTAGTGCGGTCATCGCCGGCACGCCGCCGCGCAGCGACGCGCCGCTGTCGGCCATCCCGCGGCAGGCGGCGGCTTACCTCGACCTGCGGCTGCTGCCCGACCAGGACCCCGAGCGCATCGCCGCGGCGGCAGCCGACCGCCTCGCCGCGACGGCACCCGGCGTCGAGGTGCGCGTCCGCGGTGCGCTGCGGCCGCACCGCACGCGTCTCGACCACCCCTTCGTCGCGACGCTCCGGCGGGCCGCCGGGCACGTTTGGCGCGCCGGGCCGCGGCTGGAGCCGCTGAGCACGGCGTCGGGCTCGCGCCAGGCGCTGGCACAGCACTTCGACGTGCCCATTGTCGGCACGGGCATCGCCTACGCCGGCTCGCGCATCGGCCGGCCCGACGAGCACGTGCGCCTCGACGACTACCGCCGCGGCATCCTCTTTATGGCCGCCCTCTTGGGCGAGCTCGCGAGCTAGGCCTAGCCGCTCGCCGGCGTCCCAGCATCGCCAGGCCGGCGACGCGGCATCGCAGACCTGCGCTTCCGACTGGCTTGCCAGGCGCGCCGCAGCCGCGGGTGCGTACTGTTCTACCGTGCATGCTGGCGCGTTCGCGTCGGTCGTCGCAGCGGCGCGGCATTACCTCACCCCCTCTTCTCCCCCTCTCCGCACGCGGAGAGGGGGATGGGGGGTGAGGTACACCGCCGATGAGGCGCGGCAGGCCGAATGAGCAAGTCCTCGCGACGAACCGGTACGCGCGCTGGCCGCTACGCGCCGTACTGGTCGCGCGCGAGCGCCAGAAGCCCGCAGCGCTCCAGCCGGTCGAGTGGCGCGCGGAACGTCACGCGCACCACGCCGGGATGGCGGCCGATCTCGATGCCGCCGGTGATCGTCGCGCGGTTCTTGACCTCCGGCACCGTCATACCCAGCAGGCTCGCCGCGCGCTGGAGGCCGTTGTCGGTCGCGCTGTTCAGGTCCGGGCCCGTGCCGACGACCGTGAGCGGCGCCGACTCCTCGAGCTGTCCCAAGCCCCACGCGCGGGCCAGGGTCAGAGCCTGGGCTCGCTCCTCGCCCGTGAGCGGCCGCGCCAGGTAGGGCAGGTCGTCGATCAGTGGCAGCAGGATCGGGCCGTCGATGCCCAGCCCCTTGATGACCTCGACCTGCAGCGTGACCGTGCCCGACACGTCGCACGTGTGGCCGGCGATCTCGCCGTCGCCTTGGAGCGCGTGCATGTCGCCCAGGTAGACGCCGCCGCCGCGCACCTTGACCGGACAGATGGCGATGGCTCCGGCGCGCACGGTGCTGATGTCCATGTGTCCATCGGTGCGCTGCTGGAGCTGCTCGGCGCTGATAGCGTAGTCGTGCGGTGCACCGACCAGGAACGAGCCGAAGTCGCCGGCGTTGTGCGAGTCGGGCATGGGGATGGCCGGCGTCGTGCCGAGCTGACCCATGAACGGCCGCAGCCGTGCCACCAGACCGACCAGGTCGTGCGGGGCAAAGACCAGGATCGGATTTTGAACGGAGTTCTCCGGGAGTGCGGCGTAGCGCTTCGCGTCGCGGGCGATGGCCTCGGCGGCTTCCCCGGGCAGCGTGACGCCGAGCTCGCGACCAGGGTCGAAGGCGATCGTGTAGCCATTGGTGAAGGTGAACGGCGTGGCGTCGGCGCCGCACCTGGCGCAGCGCACCGCCGCCTGGCCGATGCCGTCGATGCGCGTCTCGGGGTAGAGCGTGCCGCACTCCGCGCACCGTCCCGCGACGTAGGGATCGCCCAAGAAGCGGCCCGTCATCCAGCGATCGTTGCCGGACGAGGTGGCCACCGACGTGACGACGATGTCCCGGATGCGGATGGCGATCGCGTCGCCCACCTCGGCGCCTTCGACGGCAACGGGCTGGGTGACCTCGTGGCCGCCGCGGATGGCCGGCGTGATCATCGGCCCCCAGCAGCCAGGCGCGGTGTTGGCGACGATGTGCCCCCCGTCGCGCACCGGCCCCAGCATAGGCCGGCGAGGATCGAGCACGCCGTCGGTGAACGTGTCGACGAACACGGTCTCCCTTGCCGTCCGGATCGTCACAGCCATGGCCTGACCCTCCTTTCGCCAGTGGCGTCCTTCCTCGGCGCCGTCTCCCACGCGATTAATCCG
>JACQUS010000167.1 GCA_016210125.1 Chloroflexota bacterium
GCCTTTCCTTCCCCCTCTGAGAATCGCCTTGAGCGGCACTCGACCTGCCCCGCCCCCCGGATTGCTACGCAGAGGGGCGAAGCCCCTCTGCACTCCCCCTGCCGCGCGAGCGGCTTTTCATTCGTCGCCGGCGTCCCGCCGGGACACCGCCAACGCGCCATGCGCGGCGTACGCCGGCGCGCGCCTGGGTGCATGCTACGCGACGGCACGCAACGCGGTCAGCCTCGCGGCGGCGCGTAGGCGCCGATCCAGCGCACCCAGGGTGCCGCTGTGCCAACGCTCTTGAGCAGCGTGCGGTCGTCCGTCCAGAGGTCGGCCCCCACCATCTGCGCCAGCACGACGTACAGGCTGTCGTGGACGCTCCGCAGACCATGGCTGCGCGCGAAGGCAAACGCAGGAGCGTAAAGTACCTCCTCGCCGTGAGCACGAATGGGCACGTCGAGAAAGTAAGCAAGCGCTTCATCTGCCTTCGCCGCCGTCATGTCGCCACGCCGCACGCGCTGAAAGAGCGCGTTCAGCACCTCGCTGTGAAAATGCGGCGGAGCGAGCAGCACCTGCTCGGCACACTGGACATCGTCCAAGAGCGCCTGGGCATGCTCCGTGAACTCTTCGAGCACCAGCCACTTCATCGCCACGCTGGCGTCGACGACCACCGGGTCGTTCATAGGCGCTTCGAGCGCTGTTCCCGCGCCCGACGAATCAGCGGCCACGACGGCGACAGAGGCTTACCCTCCCGGCGGAGGCGCATCTCCTCCGTGAGTCGCCGCGACGCCTCGAGGAAGCGCTTGATCCGCTCCGCCTCGTCCGCGCTCAGCGGGCGCAGCGCCTCTTCGAGCGCGGTGGCGATCCTCATCTCCGGCGCCGGCTGCCGCACCTCGGCGGGCTGCTGCCGCACGAGCAGCGCGGCCAGGTCGCCGCGGCGGACGCGCACCTGGCGTGGGCCGAGGCGATAGGCCGGCAGCCGCCCCTGACGCAGCCAGCGGCGCAGCGTGACGGCGCTCACCTTGAGCAGCTCGGCAGCCTCGGCAACCGTGAGCAGCTCCATATCGAGGGGTGCGGTAGCCATCGAATAGTCCTGCGTGACCACTTGTGATCATCCACGATCATAGCATACTGGTGGCCGCGGCCCCCTGATGCCCCCACCCTAGCTCGCGCCGCAGCAGCGGCAGCACGCGCTCGCCCAGCAGGGCAATAGACCGCAGGACCAGCCGCTGCTCCATGCCCATCCACTGCACGCGGCAGACCAGCCGGTCGGCCCCCGTCGCGCGGGCGAAGGCCGCCAGCTCCTCCGTGCACTCCTCCGGCGCGCCAATGACCACGCGGCCGGCCAGCAGCTCCTCGAGGTCGAGCTGCTCCTTGCCCGCGCCGACGATGCGCGTGAACAGCCCCTGCTGGCCGAAGACGCGGTAGCTCGCCTCCAGGTACGGCCCGGCCTCGCGTAGCGCCGTGGCGCGGTCGGGCGCGACGACGATGTTGCGCAGGGCCGGGAACTCGGCCGGCCGCGGCTTACCGAGCGCCGCCAGGGCCTCGTGAAAGCGCGCGGCCTGCGGGATGACCACGTCCTTGGTCAGGTGCGCCGAGCAGACCCAGCTATCGCCCAGCGCGGTGTCGGCCAAGCGCGCCGCGCGCTCGACCGCCGCCGGCGTGCTGCCGCCGAACCACATGCGCGGGCGGGGTTGCCCCGCCGGCCGGATGGCCAGGCGCAGGCCCTCTACCTGAAAGTGCCGGCCGGCAAAGCTGACCTCCTCGCCGGTCCACAGCCGCCGGATGAGCTCGACGGCCTCGACGAAGCGGCCGATGCGGCTGCCGTAGTCCACGCCCACCGCCGCGTACTCGCTCTGCTGCCAGCCGGGGGCCACGCCGAGCACCAGCCGCCCGCCGCTCAGCACGTCGAGCAGCGCCGCTTCCTGAGCGACGTGCAGCGGGTGGAAGAGCGGCAGCAGCAGCATGCACGTCCCGAGCGCCATGCCCTCGGCGTCGGCGGCCAGGCGCGCCAGCGTCGGCATGGGCGGCAGCCAGACCGCCGGCGTCGTGCAGAGGTGGTGGCCCGTCACCACGCCGTCGAAGCCGCCCTCCCGCGCCAGGCGAACCTGCTCGCCGTGCTCGGCCAGGCGCTGCGCCAGCGGCGCAGCGGCCTCGTGCTCGGGGTTGACGAAGAGCGTGAAGTTCATCAGCGAAGGCCCTCGTAGCAAAGGATGGCGCTGAACAGGAACGATAGCACACCGTCGGCCACGCCGCCTGGGGCACCGAGGTCCCCCGCGGCGAAGGGCTGACGGGCGCCCCGAAGATGCCGCGCCGCGCTCGATCATCCGGATTCCGCGACCTGACCTTGCCAGCGCTCGCTGTACCGCGCGCCCGATGGTACGCTTGCAAGCGGCAACGGGCCGGTGGCGAGGGCGGCGCATTGATCACGACGCAAGCCCTGGCAGCGTTCTTCTTCGGCGCCTTGGCTGCGCTCTCCCTGATCATTGGCGCAGTCCTCGGGGTGGTCTGGCGGCCGCCGCAGCACGCCGTCGCCGGGCTTATGGCCTTCGGCGCAGGGGCGCTCCTATCGGCCCTCGCCTTTGACCTCATCCTCACCGCGCACGCCAAAGCGGGCTTCAGCTCGGTCGCCGTCGGCGGCCTGATCGGAGGCTTGAGCTTCGTCGTCCTCAACGCCGCCCTGAACACGCGTGGAGGCTTCTTACGGAAGCCCGCTACCACCGCCAGGTACCTGCGCGCGCGCAAGCGCGAGGAGGCCGAGGCGCTGCTGACCCAGCTCAGCCAGGTGGCCTTGCTGCGCGCCCTACCGCCCGAAGAGGTGCAGGCCATCGTTCCCCACGTCGAGACGAAAGCCTATGACGAGGGCGCGTACATCTTCGAGCAGGGCGACGAGGGCGACGCCCTGTACCTGATCGACGAGGGCGGCATCGACCTGTTCGTTCGCCCGCCGGCGCCCGGATCGCGCGCGGGCCGCGCTGAGCGGCCGGCGGCGGGCGACGCCCTCACGAGCGGGGACCGCATCGCTCGCCTTGGCCCGGGCGATGCCTTCGGCGAGATGGCCCTGCTCACCGGCGAGCCGCGCTCCGCGACCGCCGTGGCCGCCACCCGCGTGCTCCTGTGGCGCATACCCAAGGATGACTTCGACGAGCTCGTGGCCGTCTCGCCGGCGCTTGCCGCGGCCGTCGGCCAGCTCCTGGCACGCAATTTGGAGGCCACCAGCGTCCGCCTAGCGGTCGCAGGAGACGAGGCCCAGCGCTGGCAGGACATCGCCCGCCGCTACGTCCAGAGCCATACTCCGCCTCCGACGCCCACGGAGGTGCGCGCGGCGGCGCGGCAGCACGCCAGCGCTGCCCCGCTGGCGATCTTCCTCGGCACACTGCTCGACGGCATCTCGGAGTCCTTCGTCATCGGCATCGGCGTCATCGGCGGGCTTGCAGACAATCTCGCCTTCCTCATCTCCGTCTTCCTCTCCAACCTCCCGGAGGCCTTGTCCAGTGCCATCGGCATGCGCGTACAGGGGATCGCCGGGCGGCGCATCGTCGGCATGTGGGGCCTGCTCGTCATCCTGAGCGGCGTCGGCGCCTTCCTCGGGCACGCCTTGCTTGCGCAGGCGCCCATCGGGCTCGTCGCGGCGGTCGAGGCGTTCGCCGCCGGCGCGATCCTCACCATGGTCGCCGAGACCATGCTGCCCGAAGCGTACGAGCAGGGCGGCCGGTTGAGCGGTATCGCCACGCTCCTGGGCTTCCTAGCGGCCTTCTTCGTCAAGACCCTTGGCGAGGGGCAGTAGCTGCGCCGGGCGTCCTTCGCCGCACGCGCCAGCCGCTGCGAGCCCGCTTCCCGGCACCGCCGCCCGCACGTGCTTACGGATGGGCCGGCGGACGTGACGCAGTTCGTAGATGACCTGGGCGAGCTCGTCATCGCGGTCGTCCGCCGGGCGCCTGACGGCCGACGGCCAGCTCCGCCTCTGCCTGTTCGGCGACAACCAGATCGACCTGCGCACGCCAGTCCGCAGTGGCGCGACGATCGAGGATCTTCAGCGCATCTTCCGCCGCGCCATGCGCATCAAGCCCGAGCGCCACCACCTCCAGCCCGGCCAGACCAGCGCCGCGCTCATCGCCCTCTCGCAGACGGGGGGGTAAGGCGAGCGGCGAGCGGTCGTGCCGCAGCCGGCAGGATTGACTTGTCACCTTGAGCGCAGCGAAGAGTCCGCAGCCCCCAGCGCAGTCGGCCTCGTGGTTCGGGCTGCTCACAGCGGCGTGACGCTCCCCGCGTGATGAGTTGCCAACGGCCGAGGGCTTCGGGGGCTTTGAGCCGCAGGTTTCGTTCCACCTCCTCCACGACATCGTCAGAGACGTACAGCTCGACTTGGCCACGAAGGCCCTCGCGCAGGACGTCACGGGCGGTTCCTTTCTCGGAATACGCTGCGGTGCAGAGGACAGAGAGGTCGGTGAGAACTTTGCGTACAAGACGCTCACTGGTTAACAACCTCTGGCCCTGTTCCTGCTAGTCGGATAGGCTGCACGCTTGCCTGGGAGTGCCGTTGTGGTAACCGTTCACGCCCCGGAGGCTGCGGCATGGATGGGTAGCAGCGAGGGGATGCGGAGGGCATGGTGGGCGGCCAGGCAGACGTCGGTCAGATAGGGCAAGAGCGGGCGGTCGTGCTGCTTGCAGGTTGCGGCGACGCTCAGGATGCGGGCGACGAACGCGGCGCCCTCGGCGCTCTGCGAGCC
>JACQUS010000179.1 GCA_016210125.1 Chloroflexota bacterium
CACCTGCGAAAGCTTGCCTCCTAGCCCGGTCAGCACCAGCGCGCCGATGATGAGCCCGGCGCAGGACGTGGCCGCAGCGACGGTGATGACGCCCTCGGCACCGTCGTAGCCGGCCCGCAGCAGCCGGCGCGGCGTGAAGCGCGTGGCACGGCTGGCGAAGCTGATGACGATCACGGCGGCGATGGACCACAGCGCCGCGCGGGTGACGGACGTGCGCTCGTACAGCAAGAAATACAGGAGCACGGCCAGCGGTAGCAGCTTGTAGCCGTGTGCGCGCAGCACCTGGCTCACCCTCGGCAGCAGCTCGCGCGGCATGCCAGTCAGGCCGTACCGCCGGGCCTCGAAGTCGATCATCCAGTACAGGGCGAAAAAGTAGAGGAAGCCGGGGATCGCCGCACCCAGCGCGACGTCGCCGTAGGGTACGCCGAGGTAGTCGGCGATGAGGAATGCACCGGCGCCCATCACCGGCGGCATGATCAGCCCGCCGGTGGAGGCCGCGGCCTCGACCGCCGCGGCGAAGTGCGCGCGGTAGCCGACGCTCTTCATCAGCGGGATGGTGAAGGCGCCGACGGCAGCGGCGTTGGCCGCGGCGCTCCCCGAGATCATGCCGAAGAAGCCCGAGGCGATCACCGACACCTTGGCCGGGCCGCCGCGCGTGCCACCGGCCAGCCCGCGCGCCACGTCGGTGAAGACCTGGCCGACACCGGAGCCGTGCAGGAAGGCCCCAAAGAGCACGAAAAGGAAGATGATCTCGGCCGAGACACCCAGCGGTACACCGAAGATGCCGGATGTGGTGAACTCGAAGACCACGATGCGCTCGACGGTGAAGCCGCGGTGCGTCAGGAAGCCCGGCAGCCACGGGCCGACGACGGCGTAGGCCATGAACACGAGGGCCAGCAGCGGGAGAGCCGGGCCTATCATGCGGCGGGCCATCTCCAGCACGATGACCAGCGTGATCGCCGCGACCACCAGGTCGCCGGTCGTCCAGTCGGCAATGCGGAAGACGAGCTGCTCGAGCTCCTGGTTGATATAGATCGTCGGCACGAGCGCAGCCAGCGCCAAGACGACATCGATGACCGACGGGCGGTCACTGGGCGCCGCTCGCCAGCCACGGTAGACGAAGAGGGCGAGCACCGCGGCGAAGCTCAGGTGCACGCTACGAAACACGTAGGGGTCGAGAAACAGGACGTTCGTGTACACGAGCAGGTGCACGACAGTCATGGCCACGCCGATGACGAACACCAGCCGCGCGTACCAGCCGCGCAGCGCCCGACGCGAGCCGACCGTGTCCTCGCTGCTGAGGCTTATCGCGGCTTCGTCGACGCTCGCCATCGTCGCACCTCGCCTATGCCTTCGCCAAGCCGTGGCGGCGCAGGATCGCGTCGAAGACCTGCCGACGCGACTCGTCGGGGTACCGGGGATAGGGCATGCGCGCGCCACCCATGCGGAAGCCGACGCGGTCGAGCGCGTACTTGATGTTCGTGGCGAAGGGGTTCTGATTAGAGAGCCAGAACAGGTCGAAGTGCTCGTAAAACATCGCATTCGCTCGCGCGTAGTCGCCGGCGACGCAGGCACGGTAGATGTCGACCGTAGGCTGCGGCGCGTAGGGATTCCAGGCGTAGAGGCCGCGCGCGCCGACGGCCATGCCGGCCACCCAGTGAGGCGGCTTGACGAACACGTTGATCGTGTCGGCCGCCGTGGCGACGACCTCGTACACCTGGTCGAAGTTCGTCTGCTCGAGCATGACCACGCGCTCGAACTCCTCGGCCAGGCGGGCGACCACGCCGGGGCTGAGGTTGATACCCGAGCGGCGCGGCTGGTTGTACAGGTTGATTGGCACGTCTAAGGCCGCGATGATCGCCTTTAGGTGCTGGTAGAGCAGCTCGTCGTTCAGGTCCAGGCTGAAGTGTACCGGCGGCATCAGCTTGACCATATCGACGCCCAGAGCCGCGCTCTCCTGCGCGTAGCGCAGGGTGTTGGCCGTCCCGGGGAAGATGCTCGCCGTGCTGATCACCATGGCGCGGCCGCGCGTCACGCGGACGAGCACCTGGAGCATCTGCAGCAGCTCGTCGTGCGTGAGGCAGAGCAGCTCGTCGACCTGCGGCACCTGGATGATGTTGACCCCGGCGGCGAGCTGATGCTCGACCAGCCGCTCGAGCTCCGCCTCGTCGATGCGGTCGTGGGCGTCGAACGGAACGTTGACGATCATCACCACGCCGCGAAAGCGCTCGAGGAGCTCCGCCTTGTCCATCGCTGCCTCTCCTCGGGCGCGCGGCCCGTCCCCTCGGCACACGCCCATCGCCTCAGCAGGGGCGCCGCTCTAGCCGCCATACGCACAGCGACGGCAGGCGGCGGCACGGGCGCTCGCGCCAATGGAGATATAATATAGGCGTCGCCCATGTCGCCGTCAAGCGACCGGTCGCACGCTGAGCGCACCAAAAAGCGCCCTGGCGGGCTGCCCCACCCCGCTGCATCGGGCACCTCCCTACAGCGAGGAGCTAGCCTGCGACACAACGCGGGGGACCGACCGGCCGCCCGGCAGCGGCGCGGTCCCAGGTGGCTCGCGGTGCGGCCTGCCGAGACTGGGCAGCCAATGGCCTGATATTATAGCCAAGAGCCGTGCGTGCAAGCGCGTTGTGCGCATCGCAGCGATGCAGCCGATGCATCGGACGGGGTAGCGCGTGTGGAGCTACGCCACCTGTCGTCGTTCGTCGCCCTCTGCACCGCGTTGCACTTCGGCCGCGCCGCCGAGCGCGTGTACGTCTCGCAGTCGACCCTGAGCCGCCAGATCCAGCGCCTTGAGCGCGAGCTTGGCGTCGCGCTCTTCGAGCGCGCCGGCAGACGCGTCGCCCTCACGCCCGCCGGACGGACGCTGCTCGTCCACGCGCAGCACGTGCTGGACGAGGTGCGCGAAGCGCGGCTGGCGCTGCGGGGCGCGGCCGGATGCCTCCGAGGGCCGCTCACCATCGGCTGCTTCGACGGCGCTGGTGTCTACCTCATCCCGAAGGTCCTGGCGGTGCTCCATACCTCGCACCCGAGCATCGTCGTGTCGGTCGCCACGATAAGCACCCGCGACGCGCTGCCGGCCGTCCGCGACGGCGCGGTCGACGCGGCGATAGTCGTGCTGCCCGTCCCTCTGGATGGCATACAGGTCGTGCCGCTCTTCGAGGAAGAGCTCGTGCTCACGCTCCCCGTGCACCACGTGCTGCGCAGCCTACGTCGCGTGCCCATCCGCATGCTCCTCGACCAGCCGCTGATCACGTCGCGGCCAGGCCAGGGCACGCGCCAGCTCATCGAGGCAGCCTTCAGCGCCGCCGGGCGCGCGCCGACCGTCGCCTACGAGCTGGAATCCGTCCAGGCGCGCAAGGACGCCGTGCGCGCGGGTCTCGGGCTGGCAATCCTCGGCAAGACGAGCGTGCTGCGGCCGGCGCGCGGGACGGGCCTGCTGACGCGGCCGCTCTCGCCACCGATCTACCGCAGCGTCGGGCTGGCCACGCGGGCCGGGCGGCCGCCGGACCCGCTGGCCGTGTCCCTCGCCGAGATGGCGGTGTCCACCGCAGTGCAGTTGGGCTGCAAGCCCTTGGCGCAAGGAGACGCATAAATGGATCTCTGCATCCTCGCCGAGCGTATCCTCACGATCAGCGCACCCGGCATCATCGCGCACGGGGCCGTGCTCGTGCGCGGCGGCAGCATCGCGGCCGTCGGCCGCGCCGCCGACCTCCACCCGCCCGCCGGCACACCCACGCTAAGCCTCGGCGACGTCACGCTTCTGCCCGGCCTCATCGACGCCCACGCGCACCTGATGCTCGACGGGTCGCCGGACCCCTTGCGCACGCTCCAGGCCGAGGACGACAGCCAGGTGCTGCTGCGCATGGTGCACAACGCCACGGTCCTCATACGGTCCGGCGTCACGACAGTGCGCGACTGTGCTTGTCGCAATCACCTGTCGCTCGCACTCCGCGACGCGATCCGCGGTGGGCTGCTCGTCGGGCCGAACGTGTTGTCGGCCGGGCGGGTGCTGACCATCACCGGCGGGCATCTCTTCTTCGTCGGCCGCGAGTGCGATGGCACGGACGCGCTGCGCCACGCCGTACGCGCCGAGGTGAAGGCGGGAGTCGACCTCATCAAGGTGATGGGCAGTGGCGGGCGCATCACGCCCGGCGGTGCCAACCTGCGCCGCCGGCCGCAGCTCACGGCCGACGAGCTAGCCCTGGTCGTTCGCGAGGCGCACGGCTTTGGCAAGCGCGTGGCCGTGCACGCCCACGCCACCGCGGCGATCGCCCAGGCCGTCGCCGCCGGCGCGGACTCGGTCGAGCACTGCCTCTGGCTGGACGACGAGACCGGCTTCCGCCTCGACGAGCGCACCCTCGAGCGCATGGCCGCACAGGGCACGTTCGTCGTTCCGACGCTGGCGCGCTTCTTCCCGCGAGGTGGAGCGGCCGAGTCAGGCGACCCGCTCATGCGCGACATCGACCCGCTGCTGCCGCTCTTCGCCCGCATGCGCGAGGCCGGCGTGCGCCTCGTCGCCGGCAACGACACCGGCGCCTCGTATACGCCCTTCACCGACCTGGTGCACGGCCTCGAGCTCATGGCCCGCTTCGGCATGGCGCCGGCCGAGCTCCTGCGCGCGGCGACGCTCACCGCCGCGGAGTGCCTCGGACGCGACGACGTCGGCGCCCTGGCGGCCGGCCGGCGCGCCGACCTGATCGCCGTCCGCGGCAACCCGCTCGACGACGTGCGGGCGCTGTGGGACGTGGAGCTGATCATCAAGGACGGCCAGGTCGCCTGGCAGCAGATGCCAGGACCAGGCCCGCGTGCGCCGCTGGCGTGAGCCTGGCGCGCTCTGGACGCAGCTCTCGACGATGCCAGGCGCATTTCGGCGGCGCGTCGAGTGTCAGGATGACACCGTCGAAATCGCGCACCGTGCCACTGCGCCATCCCTAATACCATTTCGGTCGGACTACGCCGTCGATTCCTCGCATGTCACTTGCGACGCGGCGGCGTTCTTGGAGAATTCACGACACGGTCAGGCCGATTTGGTATAAGGAGACGCGCACAGGCGGCGTGAGGCGACCTCTGCCTCGCCCGCCCGCATCTGACGCGGGCGATGCGATCGACGACGAGGACGCGTAGTACAACCTCGCGGGTCCGTCCGTCGGAGCGAGCGCAGAGCGCGAAGGATCAGCACCCGCGGCAGATGGCTCCGGCGGGCGGATTACGGGCTCTTCGTCGCTGCGCTCCTCGGGACGGCGTGTGCGATCGCGGCGCTACCCGCCGAACAGATCGCTGAAGCGGTCGCGGGACGGCACGGACTTCTTCTCGATCTCCTCCAGCGGCAGCGCCATCGTGGAAATCTCGGTGAGCTTCTTGCGGCCCGCCGGATAGCTGGCGTCCGGGTGGGGCACCATGTAAAACCACGAGGCGATCACCGTCTGGCCCGCCTGGCTGTGCAGCCACTCCTGGAAGAGCTTCGCGGCATTGGGGTGCGGCGCGTCGGCGACGACCCCCGAAGGCACCCAGGTCACCGGCGTGCCCTCCTCTGGATAGACCACATCGAGCGGCTTGCCGGCATTCTTGTCGTCCAGGAACGACGACTCGACCGGCCCCAGGGCGATGGGGCGCTCACCGCCGATGGCGATCGGATTCAGCTCGAACTGCGAGCGCACGAGGAACAGATCGTTGCGCTTCAGCTTCTCGTAGTACTCCCAGCCAAGCTTCTCGGTGACCATGATGACGAACTCGTTGCCCGTCCCGCTGTGCTTGGCGTGCGCCGTGGCGACCTTGCCCTTGTATTTCGGATCCGTCAGATCGGCAAGGCGCTTGGGGACGTCGGCGCCGGCGATGATCTTCGGGTTGTAGCCGATGGGCATCGCCAGAAGGAAGGTCGCGGCGAACAAGCCGTCCTTGTCCCTGAAGCTCGGCGTGTATTTCTTGCTGCCTTCGGTGGAGTAGGCGACGACGTTCTTCTTCTGCTTGTGCGTCTGCCAGAGGCCCAAGTCGCCGTGCTGGATGACGTCCACGGTGTAGAGCTTGGCCTCGCGCTCCTTGGTGAGGCGCGTGAACATCGGCCCGGCGCTCAACCGCGTCGTCTCGACTTTGACGCCCGTAACCTCCTGGAAGCGGTCGGCGATCGCCTTGACCTCTTGCTCGCGGAGCGAGCCCCAGTAGACGACCTTGCCCTCTTTCTTGGCGGCCTCCAATAGGGCCTCGTCCACCTCGAAGCCCGGCACGAGCTGCTTCTTGGCCGCAGCCGCCGGAGCGGCCGGCTGCACCGCCGGCTTGGCCGGCTGCGCGGCTGGCGCCGGGGCCGCGGGCGCCGCCGGTGCAGGCTGCGCTGCCGGCTGCGCCGGGGCGCACGCCAGCATCAGCACGCCAGCGGCGAGGAGCATAGGTGCTAGGACTTTGCGCATCGTGTCCTCCTGTCCGAATGTCGCCTACACGCCGCGAGCCGCCGGAGCAGCATCACGCCCGTAGGTGCTGCTCGCGGCCTGCCCATCACGGCGATCTCAGCCTACGTTGCCGCACGAACGGTAGCCGCGTCTGCGACTCCTGTCACCTTTTCGTCCCCTGCCGGTGCGCCACAGCGCATCGAGCAGTCCCTCGAAGACGCGTGTCCGCACTCCTGGCCCCACCCACGCCAGAGGTTTAGCCGCAGAGGCGGCTCGTGCCCCCTTGTATCTTTATTCCATGGTCGGGGTGAGGCCGGGCGTGACAGACCGCTGCCCCTCTGGTCGTTGGAGACCGTTGCAGAGCGTGGGTCGTCGCGCCCTCTGCCTCCCTCAAACCCGCACTGTTGCCTGGGCTTGTCCAGCCCGCATCACGCAAGGATGGGTCACTGGGAGGATCCGCTCATGACAACCACGCCCTGCTTCGTCGGCATCGACGTCAGCAAAGCTCACCTCGACCTCGCTGTGCGCCCCTTCGGGCAGCACCGCCGTCTCGCGCACGACGACGCCGGCATCGCCGCCCTGGTCGCCTACCTGCACGAGCTCCAGCCCACGCTCATCGTCCTCGAGGCCTCTGGCGGCCTCGAACGCACCCTCGCCGCCGC
>JACQUS010000170.1 GCA_016210125.1 Chloroflexota bacterium
GCAGCCGGCCGATCGGCCTGTCCGGCGTGCCGCGCCGCGCCCGCCAGCGCCCGCCCCGACGGGCCTTGACGGCGCACGCGCCGGGGCGCTAGGGTGCCCGCGGAATGCACGAGGAGGAGCCAGGTGCTAGGCATCAGCCTGTCGAATCGCTCGGGGCTGCCCGCGTCGGCGCTCGGCGCGCTCAGCCGGCGCGCCGAGGAGCACGCCTTCAGCCACGTCATCATGAACGAATCGTACAACGACGTCCTGGCCTACCTCGTCGTCGCGGCCAGCGCCACCCAGCGAGCCACGCTCTGCTCGGGCATCGCCAACGTCGGCCTCCGCCATCCCGTGCTCATGGCGCTCGGCGCCGCCGTGGTGGACGACGTGTCGGGCGGCCGCTTCGTGCTCGGGCTGGGCACCGGCACGCAGTGGTTCACGCCCGACCGCTACGACACGCTGGCCATCAAGCCGCTGCAGATGATGCGCGAGTACGTCGCCGTCGTGCGCGCCGTGCTCTCCGGCGAGCCGGTCAATCTCCCCGGGCCGCGCTTCCCGGTGCAGGACTTCCATCTCGCCGCCCGGCCGCGGCGCCCGCACGTGCCGATTCTCCTCGCCGTCGTCGGCCACCGCATGGCCGAGCTGGCCGGCGAGATCGCCGACGGCGTCATCGTCAACATGAACGGCCCCGAGGACATCGCGGCCATCCGCGCCGCCGTGGCCCGCGGCTGCGAGCGCGCCAAGCGTGACCCGTCGAGTGTCACCGTTGCCGCGCTCGTCACCACCTGCGTGGACGACGACGCGGAGGCCGCCCGCCGGGCCGTCCGCGCGTCGATCCCGATGTACCTCACCTTCGACGGCTACAGCCGCCACGTGACGGCCCTGGGCTTCGGCGACGCGGTAGCCGAGGTCCGCGCGCTCGTACAGCGTGGCGACGCCGAGGCCGCGGCGCGCGCCGTGCCCGACGCGCTGGTCGAGCGCACCTGCGCCTATGGCTCGGCCGAGCGCTGCCGCGCCAAGGTCGCGGCCTTCCGCCAGGCCGGCGTCGACCTGCCGATCGTCTCGGCCCGCCCCAGCGGCGCGCCCTGGCCGGCCACCTACGAGCGCGTCATCGCGGCGTTCGGCGGGGGTCATGCCGGCGGGTGACCGAGGGGCGGGAGCCTCGCCGTAGCCGCGCCCAGGCTGCGGTGCCGGCGATAGAGGGCACGTCTGGCAGGATGGCCGCCCGACCACGCGTCGATCGCGGCTGTGGAGATGCAGAGTGCCGACCTACGAGCAGATTGAGGGTGTCTTCCACGATGGGCTGGGCACGTACAACGAACTGTGCGTGCTCGACGCCCTCAATGCGCGGTTCGGGATGGGCCGAATTGCGCTTCCGCTTGGCCCGACCCGCTCGAAGATGCAAAGAGCGCTGGAGTACCTCGAGGGAGACCCACGGCAGGCGCTTCTGGCAGCGGAGATCGTCCGAATCGAGCAGGCGGCCGGCAGAGTCGCGGAGTTTGTCGAGACGTTCGCGCGTCCGCGCAGAGTCGTAGGGGTCGCGCACACACCTTCCGGCTACCGCCAAGGGTTCGCAGCCGACGTGACGGCGATGACGGTGCGGTGGTGATCATCGTTGACCGCCGCACAGGGGAAGTCCGCACCGAATCCACCTTGGATGCGATAAATCCGGACCAGCTACAACTGGCCGACGTCGGCCTAACCCCAATGCGCCCCGATGAAGTACCGGTGGGGCACCGAGCCGGGCATCAAGTACCGAGGCGCTTTCGCGTTCTCGATGCAGGTGACGCACCGGAGAGCCCAGGAGCAGAGTCTCCGGTTTCGGGACATCACGACGCGTGTTCGCGACTAGACCCGTCGGAAACCCCGTTGCTCTTGGGCGTGTTGGGTTTTCGGAAGAGCATGATGTACTCGTGCTTGAAGATGTAGAAGCCTTGGCGTAGGGCACGGTATTTCCAAAGGTTCTCGCTCTTCCCCTTGCCGCGTTCGTTACCTTGGATGTCCTTGACGTTGATCGCCTTGAACTGCAGGCCAGCCTCCATGCACACC
>JACQUS010000180.1 GCA_016210125.1 Chloroflexota bacterium
GATGCGCAAGCTGCTCCAGCCGTCCCCGGAGGCGACCCAGCCGCAGTTGGAGGTGCCGGCGGCATAGACGGCGAGGAAAGCGCCGGTGACGCTCTTACACCACTTGACGGGACACAACCCGGGTGACACGTGCCAGTAGCACTGCTGGCATCACCGCGCCGGCCGACACAGGCTCCGAACGCCGTGAGGTGACGGTCACCGGCGGCGGCGTAGAGCGTCACGAGCGGCTTATCCGCAGCGGCACGCTGGAGCGCCGCGAGCGCATCGTGCACGACTTCGTAGCCGAGCGGCGGGCGGCGCTGCTGAAGCTGTCGCAGCTCGTCTGGCTAGTCGTTGGCATCGTCGAGGCGCTCATCGGCCTACGCGTGCTGTTGAAGCTGGCTGCTGCCAATCCCAATAATCCGTTTGCCGACTTCATCTACGACGCTAGCTCCTTGTTCCTGGGACCGTTCTTCGGCCTGGTCAGCAACCCGTCAACGAACGGCCTGGTCCTTGAAGTGTCGTCCCTCATCGCGATGATCGTCTATGCCCTGGCAGGATGGGTCCTTGACCGCGTCATCGCCTGGCTGCTGTTCGATCGGCCCAGCGCGCGCACCGTCTCGGTCTACGAGATCGAGCGCGATTAGCCAAGGGTCAGGGGGCGAGGCCCTCGGCGGTGACGACCAGACCGCAGTCGAGCGTCGAGCCGTCGCGAAGCGCCAGACCGGCGACGTAGCCATTGCCGAGGACGGCGGTGGTCTGCTTCTCGAAGTGGACGTGCAAGCCCAGGCGCTCGAGCGTCCGCCGAAGCATCGTCCCGGCCGCCACATCGAGCTGCTGCTCCATGAGGTAGGACATCAGGTGCACGTCGTGCACCGCGGCGCTGCGGCTCGGTAGGCCACGTGCCGCCTCGAGGCCCAGCAGGCCGTTGCCGATGACCGCCGCTTCCCGCGCCTGCACCGCGTGCGCGATGATGGTCTGGCAGTCGTCCAGCGTGCGGAAGAGGAAGAGGCGCTTCTTGAACCCCGCGGCGTCGCCGGTCACGCCCCGCATCGGTGGCACGAAGGGCGTGCTGCCAGTGGCGAGCACGAGCACGTCGTACGGCTCGGCGATGCCGCCCGGGGCGTAGACGAGCTTCGCCAGGCGGTCGATTCAGCCGACGCGGACGCCGGCGCGCAAGTGCACGCCGTTCGCGGCGTACCAATCCGGCGGGTTGATGACGACATCCTCAGGCACGTGGCTGCCCGCTCGACTGCCGTCAGGTGGCGGCTGGCACGCTTGCTCCGCTTCCGCAGCCCTCTGCAGCAGCCGAGCCTCGCGCCCGAATGGTCCAGCGCAGGCTCGGCGCTGCGCACGATGGCGTGGCGGGTGGCATACAGGGTGGCCAAGCACGCCGCGCGCAGCCCACGTGCTACACTCCTATCGGCTAAGTGCTTGCTGCCAACGCTGGGAGGGGGGAAGCGCAATGTACGAGGGCATGCTCGCGGAGACGATTAGCATTCGGGGCCACGGCGGCGACGAGATCGCGGCCTACTACGCCAGGCCGCTCGGGGCCGGCCCCTTCCCAGGCGTCGTCGTCATCCACCATATGCCCGGCTGGGACGAGTGGACCCGCGAGGTCGTGCGCAAGTTTGCGCAGCACGGCTACGCCGCGATCAGCCCGCACCTTTACTCGCGGCTGGGGCCTGGGCACCCGGACGATGTCGCGGCGCGCGCCCGCGCCGAGGGCGGCGTGGCCGACGACCAGGTGGTCGGCGACGCCGCCGGCGCGATGCAGTTCCTCCGCGCGCAGCCGTACAGCAGCGGGAAAGTCGGTGTCATCGGTTTCTGCTCGGGTGGCCGCCATACGTTCCTCGTCGCCTGTCGCCTGGCCGACGTCGACGCCGCCGTCGACTGCTGGGGCGGCAACGTGGTCGTCGACGATCCCTCGCAGCTCAACGACAAGCGGCCGGTTGCGCCGATCGACCTGGCGGCCAGCTTGGCTTGCCCGCTCCTTGGCCTCTTCGGGAACGACGACCCGAATCCCAACGTCGATCAGGTTAACCGCGCCGAAGAAGTGCTGAAAAAGCACGGTAAGACGTATGAGTTTCATCGCTACGACAGCGCCGGCCACGCCTTCTTCGCCGTCGATCGTCCTGCGTACCGGCCGGAGCAGGCC
>JACQUS010000162.1 GCA_016210125.1 Chloroflexota bacterium
GCCGCGGCGATGGCCCGGCGGACCGGGCCGAGGCTCGTCAGGAAGTGCTGGCCGAGGCCACGCCGCGCACTGACACCGAGTGCACGTAGCAGCGCCGCCGGGCGCTGCGCGGCGAGGAGCTCGTCGGGCAGCCCGTGGCCGGCGGCGTTCTCCGCGTCGCCGACTCGACGAGCGCGGCGGGCGGGCTGCGGAGAGCGCTCGTCCGCACCCGGCATCGGCGGGCCGCGTTGCGCGATCCGCCGCCGTGGTCCGAATGGTCGGGACATCAGGAGGAAACGGGAATGGCCGTGCACCCGCCGTTGGCCCTACCCCGCAGCTTACGACGCCGGCCCAGCTCTGGCCAGGCACCCCTGCGGCACCCGGAAGTGACCACTTACCGCTGCTTTCTTCCGAACCTGACGGGGTTCGTGGGCTTCCGCCGCGCAGGACCCGTCCTTCATCGCCAGATCGACGCCGCAGTCCCCCGAGGATTGGGTCGCGGGCGGGAGTTCAGCCCCGCTGTAGCGGATCGCGGGTACAGGGCACCGCTAGCTCCCCGCCTAGCACGGCCACCTGGACCCTACCACAACGGGTCGGCCATCGCAAGCGGCAGACGCGGGCGGGGGCCTACTCGGCCCACACCTGCCCGAACAGGCGCAGCCAGTTTCCGCCGAGCACCTTCTCTATGTCGGCCTCGCCGTAGCCGCGGCGCAGCAGCTCGCGCGTCACGTTCGGGAACTTCGTCGCGTCGTCGACGTCGCGCGCGTAGGGGATCGGCCATGGCGAGAGACTCGGCCGCTCGGCACTCAACTGCGCGCCGCCCCAGGCGACCGGTGAGAGGAAGTCGCGCGGCATGTTCTCGGTGAAGTCCATACCCAGGGCGACGTGGTCGATGCCGACGAGGTTGGCTACGTAGTCGATGTGGTCGCAGTAGCGTGCTACGTCGGCCTCCTGCCAGTCGTCGGCGACGAAGGTGGCCAGCGGGGTGATGCCCATGACACCGCCTCTGGCCGCCAGCGCCTTGATGGCCTCGTCCGCCTTGTTGCGTGGGCTGGCTGCCAGCCCGCGGGCGCAGGCGTGGCTGAAGGCTGCGGGCTTCTCCGAGACCTCGATGGCCTGCATGGTCGAGCGGTGGCCGACGTGCGAGAGGTCGACCAGCATGCCGCAGCGGTTCAGCTCCCGGACCACGGCCTCGCCAAACCGCGTGAGTCCGCCATCGCGCGGCTCCAGGCAGCCGTCGCCGACCAGGTTGGCGGCGTTGTACGTGAGCTGGATGATGCGCACGCCCATATCGTGGAAGAGCCGGATGAAGTGCAGGTCGCTCTCGATGGGACTGGTGTTCTGGAAGCCATAGATGATGCCGACGCGGCCCTCGCGCTTGGCGGCCAGAATGTCCGCGACACTGCGCACCGGCCGGACGAGGTTGGCGTGGGCGGCAACGCGGCTGTCGAACTCGGCGATGAGCTTGCACGTCTCCTTGAAGTCGGCGTACACGGTGATGGTGGCGTTCGCGGCGGTGACGCCGCCGCCGCTCATGTGCCGCCAGTGCTGCTCGTCGTGCCGGCTGACGTCCAGGCAGTCGATAACGATGGCTCGGTCGTGCAGTGCACGGGCGCGCGCTTCCAGTGCGGCGTCGCTGGGCATGCCGTCCTCCTCCGCTGCGCGGCACCCTACCTGCCGCGCCAGCGGCTTTTGATCCGTCGCCGGCGTCGTCCAGGGACATTATGCCCAGCTTCTGATCTGAAAACAGCCCTGGCGGGCTGCCCCGCCCCACCCCAAAGAGGTTCCCAAAAGAGGTTCCCAGAGGTCGCCGAAGGCGACCTCTGGACTCCCCGCCCGCTCTGCTCCCCCTCTCCAGCCGCGCTGGAGTGGGGGCCGGGGGTGAGGCCTATCTCCCTGCGGCAGAGCCGCTTTTCATTCATCGCTGGTGTCGCGCAGCGACATGGGCAACGCCCCGGGAGTGTCGCGGCGTCAGAGCCGGATGGTCTTGAACACCTCGGCGTGGGCGTAGCCGCGGCCGCGGCCGTTGGCGCGCGTCCAGCGGCGCACGAACGTCTCGGCGTCCCAGTCGCCGAGCTGGCTGCGATGCGCGCGCAGCGCGGCGATCTTCACGTCTATGGTGTCACTGATGTCGATCCAGGTGTCGGGCTCGGCCGTGCCCACGACCCAGACCTCGCTGACGTCGTGTGGGTCTAAACCCTCGGCCACCAGGTCCGGGAAGCTTGGGCGTGTGCGGGCGTGCGGGTAGACGGCGCGAATGGTGGCCTCGCCGGCCGCCAGGTGGTCGGGATGGCTGATGTAGAGGGTGAGGCGCAGCGTGCGCGCTGGACTCTGGGCGATGACGATCCCCGGCCGGTCGCGGCGCATGAGCCGAACCAGGTCGCGCACGAGCTGCTCGTCGGCCCGCAGCCCGCCGTCGGGGTATCCGAGGAACTCGACCGTGCGGACGCCGAGGACGGCCGCCGCCTCGCGCTGCTCCTCTTGGCGGGTGTGAATGAGCGTCGCCGGGTCGTACGTCGGGTGGTTGGAGCCCTTCGAGCCGTCCGTGCAGACGACGTAGGTGATCGCGGCGCCGGCCCGCGTCCACTTGGCGACGGTCCCCGAGCTGCCGAACTCGGCGTCGTCCGGGTGCGCCACGACGACCATGGCGCGCTCCGGCACCTCGCGCTCGGCGTCACTCACGATACACTAGGCGTGCCGACCGCGGCACTACGTCTCCTCGCGCGCTGCGGTCGCGGTCTCGGCCGCGTGCAGGCGGCCGGGACTGACCGTCGCGACGGACGCGTCGAGCGGCGTGACGACGGCAACATTGGCCGGGACGGGCAGATCGCGGACGGCCACGACGTCGTCCACATTCGCCAGACGGCTCAGGTCGACGACGATGGCCGCCGGCACCTCGCCCGGCACGCCCTCGACCTCCAGTGCGTCGAGGTGGCGCACCACCGCGCCCTCGCTGATGCGCGCCGCCGGTGACTCGCCGACGTAGTGCAGCGGCACCGGCAAGCGTACGCGCGCGCCATGCGGCACCTGATAGAAGTCGAGGTGCAGGACCTCGTGCGTCGACGGCCGGCGCTCGATCCCGCGCAGCAGCACGGGCCGAGCGTCGTCCTCCCCAGCGACGTGCAGCCGCACGAGCGTCGTTGACACGATGTGCACCATCGCGCCGCGCAGCTCGCGCGCGTCGAGCTCGATGGCCAGCGAAGGCAGGCCCGGCCCGAAGACGTTGGCCGGGATGCGCCCCGCGGCGCGCAGTAGCTTGACCTTCTTGCCGCGCACCACGCGGGGACGCGCCTGGAGTTCCACGTTCGCCATGTATACCCCTTAGAGCACTCTTGATCCTCTGGCCATGCTAGCGGAAGGGACGGCCGGCCGTCAAACGAGGTAGCCCTGCCCGGCGCGGTGCGGCGCCGCCCATCTGAGTATTGCCCTCGCCGGCGGGCTGCCCCACCCCACCTGGCAGAGGCGTGTCGCCGAGATCCCTGGTGGTGGCCTTCGGCCATATGTGGTGGCCGTCGGCCATATGATGAGGTGCTGGTGCGGCCGCTCTATAATGGGTGGAGCCGTGGACGGGCCGCGCTGGCAACGGACGCGTGCGCGTCGGAAGGAGGAGGGTTGTGGAAGTGCTGCTCCTGCGCTGCGCACGGTGCGGTGCGGCGCGGCTCTCCGAGGACCGCTACTGCCGGCGCTGCGGGCGCTCGTTCGCTGCGCCGCTGGTGCGAGCCGCCCTGCGGGCTATTGCGCCGCTCGTCGTGGCGCGCCGCCGCCCGGTGCCGGTCTGGCAGGGCGTTGCGCTGCTGGTCGTCGGTGCAGGGCTGGCTGCCGCGCGGCGCTGGGCCGTTCGCCGCACCGTCCGCGCGCTGCTGCCGCTACTGCTCACGCGTGTCCTGCCTGACGGCGGTGGCGACCGCGCGGCGCGCGGAGTGCGTGTCACCGAGCTGACGGTGACGCTGCGGCAGCGCGTCGAGGAGCGCTAGCGGCCGGCCAGAGGAGCGGTCGACGTGCCGTAGCGCGGCAGCGCTGCTGGGCGTCGCCCATAGGATCAGGCCGATAGCGGGTGCCGGCTGCGGGTTTTTCCCCGACGCCATATTATAAGCGCATGCTATACTATGATCTAGGTTTATGAGGAAAACGAAGGGAGCGTGCTATGACGACGCTTGTGCTCGAGCGCCCAGTCGGCGCGTCGCGGTTGACGACCTGGCGGGGCCGTCTGCCGCTGCCGCCCACCTGGGTTCGAGAAGTGCTTGCCTGGCA
>JACQUS010000174.1 GCA_016210125.1 Chloroflexota bacterium
GGCTGGAAGTTGCCCTTGAAGAGGTACTTCGGGTACATGTCGTCCATCTTGCGCGTCTGCCCGCCGCTCTTGGAGATGACGCTGGCGAGCACGGCCAGATCGACGCCGGCCTTCACGCCCAGCGTCAGCGCCTCGCCGAGGAGCTGGTTCAGCGCGAGCGAGATCATGTTGTTGACCAGCTTGGTCACCGACCCCGCGCCGCTCGCGCCGCAGTAGAAGATGTTGTCGCCGATGGCCTCAAGGACCGGCCGGCAGCGCTCGAAGGCGGCGTGGTCGCCGCCGACCATGACCGCTAGATGGCGCGTCGCCGCGCCGTGCACGCCGCCGGAGACCGGCGCGTCGAGCACGTCGACACCCAGCTTGCGGCCCTCGGCGCAGAGGTTGCGCACGTTGGTCGGGTAGTTGGTGCTGAGATCGACGAACGTCCCGCCGCGTGGCACGTTGGCCAGCACGCCTTCGGCGCCGAGCGCGACGGCGTCGACGTCGGCCGGCCCCGGCAGCGAGACCAGGACGACCTCGCTGGCCCGCGCGACGGCCGCCGGGCCGGCGGCCCAGCGCGCCCCGGCGCCCAGCAGGCCCTCGGCCGAGGCGCGGCGCAGGTCGAAGATGGTGAGCAGGTAGCCGGCCTTGAGCAGGTTGGCGGCCATGCGGCTGCCCATGTTCCCCGTGCCGATGAAGCCGAGCGCTGGAAGCGGAGCCATACGTGCATCCTCCTCGCGGGATGGTTACCGCTGGGGTAGATTCGCCCGGCGGCCATTCTAGCACGGGCGCTCGCGATTCGGCGGGGTGCTTGCTATCGCGGCGGCAGAAGGTGGCCTACAGGCTGCGGTAGACGTCGCGCCGGTGCTTCACGCGGACGATGACGACCCGCTGAGCGTGGTCCTCGATCTCGAAGACGATGCGGCGATCGCCCACCCGGATGCGATAGCTCTCTTCGGCTTGCAGCTTGCGCGCGCCGGGAGGGCGGGGATCCTCGCTCAGCCCGGCGATGGCCGCCAGGACGCGGCGTGCGAGCGACGGCGGCAGCGCGGCGATGTCCTTCTGCGCGCGGGCTCTAAGCGCGACGCTGTACATCGCCGCGGCGCTCGGCCTCCAGCTCGCGCGTGACCTCGTCGAGCGGCTTGGTGGGCTCGTTGGCGAGCCTGGCATTCAGCACGTCGAGGCTGTCCTCCAGGTCCTCCAACTGCTCCAGCAGGGCGTTGTACTCCTCGACCCCAAGCAGGACGGCCTTGACTTTGCTGCGCGAGGCGATGAAATAGGTCTCGTGGCTGTGGCTCACCGCGTCGACCAGGGCGGCCAGGTTTGGCCGTGCCTCGCTGATCGGAATGACCTTCAGCTTATTCATCGCCGGTCCTCCTGTTCGTAACGTTCAATGTACCATCCTTGGTACATCCATGCTAACGTGAGAAGTCGTGCGCCCGCCGTCATCCCCTGCGACCGCACCTGCCGCGCCCACGCGTCAGGATGGCACCGCGGGCGCCACGACCCGCCGACGGCGCGCTAGCGGGCGAGACCGCCGGCTTGAGGCAGCGCGCCCGAGCCGTCGCCGAATGGCGGGGCATTGGGGACGGCCGGCGAGGCCAAGGAGACGATCCCTGCCGGAAGGTAGCCTAAAGTCACAGACACAGCCCTGGCAACGTCGCAGGTTGGGCGCGTGCGGCTCCTCACAAGGCAGCCACCCAACCGCTGCCTCGTGAGGCACGCTGCGGCGAAGGAGCATAGGGAGGGGGCCATGCCACGTAAGACCGTCGCTCGCTGGTTGTGGGTTTGCGTCGCCATCGCCGGCTTGCTTGCCGTCGCCGCCTGCGCCCCAGCGCCGGCGCCGCAGCCGGCCAAGCCCGTCGCGGAGCCGGCGAAGCCGGCGGCTCCAGCGGCCGCGGCGCCGGCCAAGCCGGCGGCCGAGCCCGCCGCTGCGCCAGCGAAGCCTGCCGCGCAGCCGGCCAAGCCGGCGGCACAGCCGGCCAAGCCGGCCGCTCAACCGGTCCTTGAACTGCGCGCCGGCTCTTCTGGGCAGAAAGGAACCGCCGAGTCCGACACGCTCGACATCTTTGCCGAGGTGGTCGCCGAAAAGTCGAAGGGTGCCGTCGTCGTCCGTGTCTTCTACCAGTCGCTGGGAGTCGAGCAGCAACTGGCCCAGGCGGTATCTGCTGGCAGTGTCGACATCGGGATGCTGTCCAACGGCAACTCGGGACGCTTCACGACTGCCTACTACATCTATGACCTGCCGTTTCTCTTCAAGTCGTACGAGAACGTGCTCAAGTCGCTGGAAACGCCCATCGGGAAACAGGCCATCGCACAGTTCGAGAAGGATCTCGGCGTCAAGCTCCTCTTTCCGGTGAGCTGGGGCCGAGGTCGGGACGTCCAGTCGCGGAACAAGCAGCTCAGGACGCCAGCCGACATCAAGGGTCTAAAGATTCGTGTGATCAGCTCGCCAGTTGACCTAGCCACGTTCAAGGCCTGGGGCGCCAACCCGACACCCGTGGACTGGGCACAGACGTTCACGGCACTCCAGCAGGGTGTCGTGGAGGGGGAGAATATCCCCTTCCATCTTCTCCTGCCGTCGAAGCACTATGAGGTCATCAAGCACAGCACCCAACTCGACTACCAGGCGGTGTTCCAGCAGGTCTACATGAACGCGAAGAAGTTCGCGTCACTGTCGCCCGCGCAGCAGTCCGTGCTCCTCGACGCGGCACGGGACACGCAGCCTCGGCAGCGGCGACTCGAGCTGGAGAAGATCGAGCGCGCGGCGCAGGACCTGCAGAAGCTCGGCGTCCAGCTCTACACGCCGACGCCGCAGGAATACGCGCAGTGGGCCGCCATCAGGGAGAAGGTGTGGCAGGAGGTAGCGGAGGAGCAGAAGGGGAAGATCGATCTGGGTGTCGCCAAGCGCCTGTACGAGTCGCAGTAAGGCCGGTGGCGGACTAAGTATGCGGTATGCTCCTGCCCGCGGCGGCGTCCGTGGGCGGGAGCAGGCATCCGTATCATAACGGGGGCAGGGCCGTGGCGATTAGGGGTGGGTATCAGGGTCGCATGCTCCGCGTTGACCTCAGTCGCGGCACCGTCGTGAAGGAAGCGCTTCCCAGCGAGGACGTCCTGCGCCGATTCGTGGGTGGCAATGGCCTGGGCGTGTACTACTTGCTCAAGGAAGCGCCGATGGATGTCGTGGCGACCGATCCGCGCGCTCCCTTTATGATCATGACCGGGCCGCTCGCCGGCACACCCGCGCCGAGCTCATCCGACTGGGCCACCGTATGTTTTCACGCCAACATCCCCTATGCAGCGGGCATTGGCCACGGCCACGGTTTCTGGGCCGCCCGTCTGAAGCACGCCGGTTACGACGGTGTCCGCGTGTATGGCCAGGCACCACGGCCGGCCTATCTCTGGATTGACGACGACCGCGTCGAGCTGCGGGATGCCACGCCCTACTGGGGCCTGGGCACGCGGGAGACCGAGCGACGGATCAAGGTCGACCTCGACGATGCGGAGAACATTAGTGTGGCCTGCATTGGGCCGGGCGGGGAGGCCATGCTGCCCGGCGCGATGGTCAAGGCCGACCGCAACCACGGGGCCGGCATGGGCAGCCCTGGCACCGTGATGGGGAGTAAGAAGCTCAAGGCCATCGCCGTGCGCGGCACTGGCCGCGTGCCGCTGGCGACTCCCACGGCGTTTATGGACACCGTCGCCGCGTGGGAGAAGGTCATCTTGGCATCGCCCCAGTACTCGCAGTACAACCTCTTACACGACGCAGGCATCATCCGCAACTACGGCACGGGTCTCGGCGACACCTATTGGGTAGCGTTCAAGAATTTGACCGATCCTGAAGCCGGTAGGAAGTTCGGGCAGCACTTGGTGGAGGCGTGCGCGCGGTGGCGGGTGACGCCGCAGCCGTCCTACAATTGCCAAATCCGCTGCGCCTACGACCTAGAGATGACGAGCGGGCCATTCGCTGGCTACAGAGTCAGCCTCTGCGGTGGCGCAGCGAACATCGATGGCGCGGCGACGGTGATTGGCGTCGACGATCCGGCTGCTGCTCTAGTGATGGCCGAATACTACGACGATATGGGGCTCGAGGCAAGCGTCTTCGGTGGGATTCTCGGCATGGTCTTCGAGGCCTACAACCGTGGCTGGCTCACCACGGCGGACACAGACGGCTTGGACCTGACATGGGGCAACTGGCAAGCGGCGATGGCATTGATCGAGAAGGCCATCAGGCGCGAGGGCGTCGGCGCCAAGCTTGCGACCGGACTCAAGGAGGCCGCGGCGCTGCTCGGTGAGCCCTCCGGGCTGGCGGCGGACTTCCGCGACATCACCGTGCACATCAAAGGCGACGGGATCGTCATGCACGACTGGCGGCCGTTCCAGGGCGCCCTGTTCAGCCTGCTCGTCGCCGGGTGCGGGCCGGCACACTTCGGCCACGGCTCAGATCACCGGCCGATTGCGGAGGCCGGATATCCGGTGCCAACGCCAGGGGTGGCAGACACGTTCGAGGAGACCTTCGCGAAGGTCAAGACCCTGCCATCGTCGCAGTTCTACAAGATGTGGTGGGACAACCTGGGGATATGCTGGTTTACCTGCGGAGGGATCCCTGGGACGCCAGCCCTCACGGCGGAGGCGCTGGGGCACGCCGTCGGCTGGAACGACTTCAGCGTTGCCGACGCGGTTGCCGTCGGCGAGCGGACGGTGAACGCACTGCGGCTGATTTACCAGAAGCGCGGCTTCACCAAGCGGGACGAGTGCGACTACGGCCAGCGCTACTTAGAGCCGGCGCCGGCCGGCCCGGCGCAAGGTAAGACGATCGCGTCCTGGGTGCCGGCCATGGTGGACGAGTACTACCGGCAGATGGGCTGGGACGTGGCAACCGGCTACGTGCGGCCCGAGCGTCTGCCGCACTTGAAACTGGAGGAGTTCGCCGCCTGAGCCAAACCCTCTCCTCCTGATCGCTGGCGCGCCGCGATGTCGTTCTGCGCTCGGGCTCTAAGCTCGACGCTGTACATCGCCCCAGCGCTCGGCCTCCAGCTCGCGCGTGACCTCGTCGAGCGGCTTGGTGGGCTCGTTGGCGAGCATGGCCTTCAGCACGTCGAGGCTGTCCTCCAGGTCCTCCAACTGCTCCAGCAGGGCGTTGTACTTCTCGACCCCGATGAGGACGGCCTTGACCTTGCTGCGCGAGGCGACGAAATAGGTCTCCTGGCTGTGGCTCACTGCGTCGACCAGGGCGGCGAAGTTCGGCCGCGCCTCGCTAATCGGAACGACCTTCACCTTGTTCATCGGCGGTCCTCCGGCTTGTATCATCCGGTGTACGATCCCAGGTAGCCCATGGGTAAGGCGGGAAAGCCGTAGGCCGTCGTCGTCTGCGACCGCGCCTGTCGCGCCCACGCGCCAGGATAGCATCGCGGGCACCACGACCCGCCTACGGCGCGCCA
>JACQUS010000175.1 GCA_016210125.1 Chloroflexota bacterium
ATCTAGGAGCCCATGCCGTACGCGCTCGGCCGAAGCGCCATATCGCGCAGGCGCTGCACGCGCTCGGCGGTCGACGGGTGCGTGCTAAACAGGCCGGAGATGCCACCGTGCAGCGGGTTCACGATGTACAGGTGCGCCGTCGCCGGATTCACGTCGGCCGGCCGCATGCGAACGCCGGCCTCCAGGCGCTCCAGCGCGTCGGCTAGCGGCAGCGGGTTGCCGACGATGCGCGCGCCGATAGCGTCGGCCTGGAACTCGCGCGCCCGCGAGATGGCCATCTGGATGAGCATCGCGGCAATGGGTGCCAGGATGACCAGGAGCAGCCCGCCAACGATGTTCGCGAGCCCGCCGCCCTCCTCCTCGTCGCCGTGGCGCGCGAAGCCGCCGAACATCAGCGCCCACTGCGCCATGTGCGCCAGCATGGTGATGGCCCCAGCCATGGTGGCCACGACCGTGGCGATGAGCGTGTCGCGGTTTCTGATGTGTGCCAGCTCGTGCGCGATCACCCCGGCCAACGCGTCCGGCGAGAGCAGCCGCGCGATGCCAGTCGTCACGGCCACGGCGCCGTGCGCCGGGTCGCGCCCGGTGGCGAAGGCGTTCGGCGTGTCGCTCTGGATGACGTAGACGCGCGGCTTGGGCATCCGCGCGTAGCCGGCGAGCTGCTCGACCATGCGGTGCAGGTCCGGCGCCTCCGCCGGGCTGACCTCCTGCGCGCCCGACATCTTCAGCGCGATGGAGTCGGAGAACCAGTAGGAGATGAAGTTCATCAGCAGCGCAAACATCAGTGCGACGACCATGCCCGACGGGCCGCCGATCATGCGCCCGAAGAAGATGAACAGCGCCGTCAGCAGTGCCAGCAAGAAGACCGTCTTCAACGTATTCGCCGTGGTCACGATTACCCTCCCGACCGCCGAACGTTCGTCCGCACTAGATCACCGGGGGTGGCTGCTCGCCAGCCAGCGAGGCCAGCGTCTGCGACAGCACCGTCGCGTGGGCCACCAGCTCACGCGCCGTGCGCTCGACGCGCTCCCGCCACGCGCCGTCGCTCGGCAGGCGGCGCAGCCGCTGTGCTGCGCGATCCAGCGCCGCCTGCTCGCGCTGCATGGTCCGCACCAGCGCCTGGAGCCGCGCCCACTGCCCGGCCGGCAGGTCGCCGCCCGCCGCGGCGAGCAGCTCGCCGATCTCGGCCAGCGGCCAGCCCTGCGCACGCAGCGAGCGGATCAGGTCCAGACCCTCGACCGCATCGTCCGCGTAGAGCCGGTAGTTGCCCGGCGTCCGCTGGCACGGTGTCAGCAGCCCAAGGTCCGTGTAGTAGTCGATGGTGCGCTGGCTCACACCGCAGCGCCGCGCCAACTGCCCGATGCGGTAGAGGCGTGGATGGGCCATCCGCGCCACCTCCATTTCAAAGCGTACAGTGGCACGTGATGGTTGTCAAGCCATAGAGCCGGCGCGTTGCCGCCGAGCCGGCGTGGCGACTAGACTGGAGCCAAGGGGGCGACGATGTGCATGGGGCATGTAGGTGGCCCACGTCGGCGCTTGACGCGGCGCGGCTTCCTACGCCTTAGCGCCGTGGCGCTGGCCGGCGGCGGCGCCGCGGTGGTGCTCCAGCCGCTCTACCGCGTCTGGCTGCCACAGATCGGCCGCGGCCCGGCCCCGGCCGCGCCGCTCGACGCGCCGCGCTTCGACGGCCAGCGCGCCTTCGCACTGCTCAGGGCGCAGGTCGCCTTCGGCCCACGCAATCCAGGCAGCAGCGGCCACGCCCAGTGCCGCGCCTGGCTGCTCGACGAGCTGAGCGCGGTCTGCGAGCGCACGGCCGCGCAGGACCTCGCCGTGAGCGTCCGCGGCCAGCGGCTGGCGCTGAGCAATCTCATCGGACTCGTCCGCCCAGCCGCGGAGCGCCAGGTGCTCCTGTGCGCGCACTGGGACACCCGCCCGTGGGCCGACCAGGACCCCAACCCGGCCAACCGCCGGACGCCGATCCTGGGGGCCAACGACGGCGCATCGGGCGTGGCGGCCGTGCTAGAGCTGGCACGCGTGCTCGCGGCGACGCCGGCCGACTTCGGCGTGGTCGTCGTCCTCTTCGACGGTGAGGACTACGGGCCGGGCATCGAGGACATGTTCCTCGGCTCGCGCTACTACGCCGACCACATCTGGCCCGACCGGCCGGCCTACGGCATCCTGCTCGACATGGTCGGCGACCGCAACCTGACCGTCTATCAGGAGGTCATCTCGACCCAGCGCGCGCCGGAGGTTGTCGCGCGGGTGTGGAGCGCGGCGGCGCGGCTGGGCTACGAGGCCGTCTTCCCGCCGGTGCCGAAGTACGTCGTCTACGACGACCACGTGCCGCTGCTTGACCGCGGCGTGCCGGTCATCGACGTCGTCGACTTCGACTACCCGCCGTGGCACACGCTGGGCGACACAGTCGAGCAGTGCGCCGCCGCCAGCCTCCAGGTCGTCGGGGAGACGGTCCTGGAGGCGCTCACGGGCGGCTAGCCGGCCGACGAGCCATGGAAGGGGCTAAGGGCGAGGAACGCCTCACCCCTACCCCACCAGCGGGGCGCGAGCGGCCGCACTCGAACCTCGCCTCTCCTCCCCCTCTCCGCGTGCGGAGAGGGAGACCGGGGGTGAGGTTATGGCTACGCGGCCTTCAGCACCACGGCCTTCGGCGCCGGCCGCACCACCTTCTGCCAGACGTAGCCGGCGGCCAGCAGCCCAAAGCCGATCACGTCGCCGACGATGGCCGGGTAGATCAGCGCCACCGCGGCGGCGAAGAACACGATGCGCTCGACCGCGTTCAGCCGCCTGGTCAGGAAGCCGGCGCTGGACACGGCGAGCGCGGTGATGCCGAGCAGCGAGACGACCGTCCGCCAGATCACGACCTGCGGATAGTCGAAGAGCAGCAGCGCCGGCACGTACACGAACATGAACGGCGCGATGAAGGCGGCCACGCCCAGCCGGCAGGCATGGAACGCCGAGCTTAGCCACGGCGCACGCGCCAGCGCCGCGGCGACGTAGACGGCGGCGCAAACCGGCGGAGTGATGGCCGAGATGATGGCGAAGTAGAAGATGAACATGTGCGCGGCCAGCGGCATGATGCCCAGCTTGATGAGCGCCGGCCCGACGACCGACGCCGCGAGAACGTAGGCCGCCGTCGTCGGCACACCCATACCCAGGATGAGCGTCACGATCGCGGCGAAGACGAGCGTCAGCAGGTAGTTGCCGGCCGCGAAGCTGAGGATGATGTCGGACATCTTCACGCCCAGGCCGGTCAGGCCGACCATCGCCACGACCATGTTCGCATTGGCGATGAGCGGGGCGATGGCCACGATCCCGCGCCCGCCATTGTCGAGCGCGTGCGATAGCTCAACGCCGTTGTGCCGCAGGTCGGCCACGGTGCCGCGGCCGACGACGTAGACGACGAGCGCTGCGAGCAGCATCGCCCCGCCGGCCATGTTCGGGTCGAGCTGCGGGACGCCCCATAGCTCCGTCGGGAAGAAGAACGCGCCGATGACCACGACGGCCGGGATGGCGCTCAGCCAGCCCGACGGCACGCGGAAGGCGAAGATGATGATCGACGTGACGAGGGTGTAGAACACCGAGGTCGTCGGGTCGTAGCCCTGCATCAGCATGATCATCAGCACGCCGATGGGCACGAAGAGCGGCCCGAGGCGGTGCCACTGCCAAAGCTGGCGGAACTTGGGGATGCGCTCTTCGGGCGCGCGCTGCATGCGGCCCTTGAGCCCCTCGTAGTGCACGGTCATGAACACGCCGGTGTAGTAGAGCAGCGCCGGGATGGCCGCTGAAGCGGCGATCTGCAGGTACGGGATGTTCAGCAGCTCGGCCATGATGAACGCGCCCGCACCCATGATCGGCGGCACGATCTGGCCGCCCGTCGAGGCCGTGGACTCGACCGCCGCGGCGAGGTCGGGCGCGTAGCCCGAGCGCTTCATCAGCGGGATGTTGAACACGCCGTCGACGACGACGTTGGCCACCGCCGATCCGGAGATGGTGCCGAAGAGCGCCGACGAGATGCAGCTCACCTTGCCCAAGCCGCCGTGCGAGCGGCCGACGAGGTAGAGCGCGATGTCGACGTAGGTCTCCCCGCCGCCGGTGTAGAAGAGCACCGCGCCGAAGATGATGAAGGTGGCGACGACGGTGGCCGAGATGCCGGTGATGGTGCCGAGGATGCCGTTGGTGGTCATATAGAGGGTCTGGATGACCGTCTCGGTGCTGAAGCCCGGGTGGCCCCAGGCCCCGGGGAAGAGCGGCCCGACGTAGGCGTAAGCTACGAAGGCCAGCGAGACGAGCGGGAAGACGAAGCCGACCGTCCGGCGCGTGGCGTCCAGCACGAGCACGGTGGCGATCGCCCCGAAGAGGATGTCCCACAGCGTCGACGAGGTGGGGTCCTCGACGATGCGGTCGTAGTTTATGACCACGTAGCCCATGGAAACGATGCTGCAGACCACGAGCAGCCAGTCGATGGGCCGCACGCGGTTGCGTTGGCGCATGCGGTGCAGCGGGGGATACATCACGAACACCAGGGTAAAGACGAAGCCGAGGTGCAGGGCCCGCTGGACGAGGTTGGGGTAGGAGCCCTGCCAGGCGGTCCACATCTGGAAGGCGACGAGCGAGAGCGCGACGACGGTCACCCAGCGGCCGAGCGCGCCGGTGAGCGTGCGCGGCTCGGCTTCCTCGGGGTTCTCGATCTCCTCGGCCACGGCCTGCGCCGCGGCGACGTCGCGCTGGAGCGCCTCCTCGTCGATCTGGGGGGGCGCCGATTCGTGGGCCGGTACGCCCGGGCCCGGGGCTTTGATCGTGTCGCTCATAGCCTCCTCGTAGCGTGGCCGCCGCGAACACGGCCGTTGCCGCCGACAGCCACCTCGTGACTCCTGTGAAAATACCCCTCTGGGCGGCTACCCCGCCCCACCCCCCGGTTTGGGACGCAGAGGGGCTGCGCCCCTCTGCACTCCCCGGCGGCGCAGCCGCTTTTCATTCATCGCTGGCGTCGCGCAGCGACATGGGCAACTCCCTAGAAACGCGCCCCTAGCATATGACAGGGCCAGCGGCCTGTCTAGACGTGCGACGCGCCGCGAGTGTAGCAAAACTCTATCAAGCCGTCGCCAGCTCCACGCACGGCTCTACGCTGCGCTGCCGGTTGCCTGTACGTGCGAGGCTTGTTCCCTCGCTGCCTCGCGTAGCTTTGACACCGCGCCGAGCGTCATATTTTTGACACCGCGCTGAGCCTCATATTATAGTCGGAGCCTTAGAGAAGGAGCGTTGCCGTGGGCAAAGTCGTCCTCGCCTACTCCGGCGGCCTCGACACCTCGGTCGCCATCCGCTGGCTCCAGGAGCAGTACGGCCTCGAGGTCGTCTGCCTGACCGTCGACCTCGGGGCCAACGACCGCGACCTGAGCACCGTGCGCGAGCGCGCGCTGCAGATCGGCGCGCGCCAGGCGCTGATCGTCGACGCGAAGGACGTGTTCGTCCGCTACTTCGTCTGGCCGGCCCTGCGCGCCGGCGCCGTCTACGAGTGCAAGTACCCGCTCGCCACGGCGCTCGGCCGGCCGCTCATCGCCAAGCTGCTCGTCGACGTGGCTCGCCAAGAGGGCGCCACGCACGTCGCCCACGGCTGCACGGGCAAAGGCAACGACCAGGTGCGCTTCGACGTCTCGGTCGGGGCGCTGGCGCCCGACCTGACCGTCATCGCGCCGATCCGCGAGTGGCGCATGACGCGCGACGAGGAGATCGCCTACGCGCAGCGCCACGGCATCCCCGTGCCGGCCACCAGGGAGAGCCCATACAGCACCGACCAGAACCTTTGGGGGCGCAGCATCGAGGCCGGGGTGCTGGAAGATCCCGACGTCGAGCCGCCGGAGGACGTCTACGCCTGGACGGTGAGCCCCGAGCGCGCGCCGGACGCGCCGGCCGTGGTGGAGGTCGAGTTCGAGCGCGGCATCCCTGTGCGCCTCGACGGCGCTGCGCTCGACGGCGTGGCGCTCATCGGCCGGCTCAGCGAGCTGGCCGGGCAGCACGGCGTCGGGCGCATCGACCACGTGGAGAACCGCCTGGTGGGTATCAAGTCGCGCGAGATCTACGAGGCCCCGGCGGCCGTCGTGCTCCACGAGGCGCACCGCGCGCTGGAGGCGATGACGCTGACGCGCCACCAGCTGCGGTTGAAAGAGCTCGTGGCCCAGGAGTACGCCGACCTCGTCTACAATGGCCTCTGGTTCAGCGCGGCTCACCAGGACCTGGCGGCCTACATCGCCAGCGTGCAGCGCTTCGTCAGCGGCACGGTGCGCCTGAAGCTCTACAAGGGGACCTGCCGGGTCGTCGGCCGCACCTCGCCGGTGTCGCTCTACCGCCACGAGCTGGCGACCTACGACCGCGGCGACATGTTTGACTCCTCGGCCGCCGTGGGCTTCATCGCCCTCTGGGGGCTGCCCCTGCGCACGCAGGCGAGCGCGCAGCTCCTGCGCGCCGGCGAGGAGCTGCGCGGGATCATGCCACCGGAGATCACGGGGGAATCGTGACGCAGCCGTGAAGCAGTGGGGTGGGCGGTTCGAGCGGCCGACGGACAAGCTGGTGGAGACCTTCACGGCCTCCATCGCCTTCGACGCCCGCCTGGCGCCGTACGATGTCGCCGGCAGCATCGCCCACGCGCGCGAGCTGGGCCGGCAGGGCCTGCTCACGCCCGAGGAGACCAGCCAGCTCGTCGCTGCGGTGGAGCAGGTGCGCGACGCATTCGCGCGCGGCGAGGTGGCCTTCGACCCGGCCCTGGAGGACATCCACACGC
>JACQUS010000194.1 GCA_016210125.1 Chloroflexota bacterium
CCTCGCCCGGTCCCAGCCGCGTGGCAGCGCGAGCGGGCAACTCGGCGGCCTGGGGCTGCGCCGGGGCGCTGGCCATGACCTCGTCGTAGAGCGCCTCCAGCGCATCGGCGTCCTCGGCCAGCGTGCGCTGCGGCGCGATGCACTGGCGGAAGGCGGCGACGCGCTCGGGCGCATCGGCGAAGCGGCGCAGCTTGGCGGCGAGATCGTCGGCGTCGCCCGGCCGCAGGAGCAGGCCGTTCACGCCGTCGCGCACGAGCTCCGGTATCACGCCGAGGTTGGGCGCAATAACCGGCACGCCGGCCTGGAGGCAGCGGCGGATGAGGCCAGGGTAGCCGACGAGAGCCGTATAGCCCGTCGGGCGGGCCGGTAGCACGGCGACATCGGTCCGCGCCAGCACTTCGGGCAGGTCGGCGTCGGCGAGCAGGCCGCAGTAACTCACCGCCGCGTCCTGGGGCACGCTCGCCATCACGCGCTGGAAGGTCCTGAAATCCGGCACGCCGCCGTACAGATCGAGCCGCGCCGTGCCCGGCCGCAGCTCAGCGACGGCGCGGAGGGCCAGGTCCGCGCCCATTGCCGCCGTGAGCTCGCCCAGGTACGTGAAGCTGACGCGGCCATCGCCCGGCAGTCGCCGCGCGAGCTCCAGCGGCGCGAGCCCCGGCGGGGCCACGACCACGCGTGGGTGCTCAAGCCCGTGGGCTGCGAAGGCCCGCCGCAGGGTATCCGACGCGGCGACAAGCAGATCGACTGCCCCGAGGCACGCCCGCAGGAGCTCGCTGCGACGACGGAAGAAGTCAAGCGCATACGCGCGGTCACCGCCGAGCAGCGACCACGCGGGATGGCGTGCCGCGGCGCACGCAGCGCACCGTTCGACGCTCTCCGGGCCGCGCGCGCAGTAGCTACCGTCGCCGTGGACGAGGTGCCGCTGCTCGCAGAGCAGCCAGGCGTCGTGGGCCGTGACCACGGTGCGCAGCCCAAGCTCGCGGCAGGACTGCAAGGCCGCGACCGACAGCGCGCTGAGGTCGTGGAAGTGCACGACGTCAAGGTCGAAGCCGGCGAGGTGGCGGCCGAAGGCCGTGGCCACCGGGCCGTTGGCGAGGTCGTCGCCGCGCGTCTCCACGCTGAGCACGTTGAGCAGGGTGACCGCCAGGCCCTCGTGCACGTGCTCGCGCACGAGCCCGGCCGGCCGGCGCGGGTCGCGCTCGGGCCAGATGAGCCGCACGGCGTGGCCCCGGCGGCGCAGCTCGTCGGCGACCAGGGCGGTATAGTGCTCGATGCCCATCGGCCCGCGCGGCGGGCCAGGGGCGACGAGCGCCACGCGGAGCTGAGCGCTGCGGAGGCGGCGCACCGGTAGCGGAGCAGCCGGCGCGCTGCCGGCCGCGCCGCAGCCATCGGCGCGTGGCGCGTCGGCCGGAGCCGCCGTCGCCGGCCGCTCGGCCGGCGCTGCCGCCTCGGCCGCGGCCGTCGGCGACGCCAGGTCAACGGCGCGCACGGCGATGGGCACGCCGGGGCCTGACGCCGCCGGGGCCTCGGTGCGCAGGTAGCCGTGGCGGACGTGCGTCGAGAACGGCGTCAGCACCACGCCGATCACCTGCGCGGCAAGCTCCTCGAACCACGTCCCCTGGCCGCCGATGAAAAAGAGCTTGCGCGGCACGGCGCCGCCGGCGCGCAGGCGGGCGCGCTCGTGTGCCGTGCACACCAGGAACGCGGCGCGCACGTGCTCGATGTAGGCCAGCGCCTCCGGCGTCTCGACCAGCGCGCCGCCGCTGGGGCCGGCCGTGCGCGGGAAGCGATGCATGCCAAGATCGAAGACGATGACATCGGCCTGGTCGGCGAGCTCGGCGATGCGCAGCGGCACGCACGCCGCCGGAAGCGGGGCCTCGCCCTGCGGCCAGGCGGCGGCGAAGACATCGCGCGCCACCAGGAGCCGCCCGGTATGGCCCAGGGCGGCGCGCGCCGCGGCCAGGAGACCGAGGAGCTCGGCGTTGGCCCCGACGTAGCCGATGGTGGCGCTGGCGGGCAGCGTGGTCAGGTGGTCGGCGAGGAACGGGAAGACGTGGGCCGTGTCGTAGAAGACGTCGCGGTTCCACCAGTTGCCAACAAGCAGTGTCTCCAGCATCGCCTGCTTCTGGCCCGGCAGCAGGGCCTCTAAGACACGCTCCAGCCGCCGGAGGTAGGCGTCGTCCAGGCGCAGCTCTTCGATCTCGGCGTCGGGCAGCCCCCAGACATCGGCCTGCTCCGGAAGGTGGGGCGAGGCGACGTCGTGCACGAACCGCTGCGGGTCGTTGGCCAAGAAGTCCACGCGGTGGTAGAGCGTCGCGCGCCGCGTGTGGTCACAGTGGTAGGCGTGGACCTCGTCGACCAGCGAGTCGATGCGGCCGTTGAGCAGGTAGAGGCGCTTACACAGGTTGCTATCGACGTGGAAGCCCAGGACCATCTCCTCGTTGAAGCCGTGGATGGCGCAGATCTGCTCGCGCAGGACGAGCTGGAAGTCGCCGGGGCCGTCGAAGCGGATGAACGGCTCGAGGTAGATGGCCTCGTTGAGGTGCAGGCGCGGGCCCCAGCGCCGGAAGGCGGCGATGATCGCCGCCGGGTCGGTGCGGTCGAGGCTCTCCCATAGCGTCTCGGGCACCTCGAAGCGTGGCAGCCCGTAGAAGCCGTCGGGCGCGGCGGCCGCAGCGTCGGAGAGCGAGCGCCCGGGCACCTGCGGGACAAACACCATGTCGGTATTGGTCGAGAGGATCCAGCGATTGGCCGGGTTGGCGCGGCGGATGGCGATATTGCGGCACAGCGGCTCGGACACCGGCAGGGGCGTGCCTCGCTTGTGCCGCTCGAACAGCGCCGGCCGCAGGCGCAAGACGCGCAGGAGGTGCCTGGCGCGAGGCGTAAGCGTGTCCTGGATGGCCTCCGGGAACGTCGGCATGTCGTCGGGCGTGTTGCAGTCGACGAAGATGATCTCGTCGCCCGGATGCGTCAGCCCCTCGGCGATGCAGTTCAGGCTGATGGTGGCGCGCTTGTGCAGGTTGTAGCCGTGGCTGTCGTTCCGGCCGTAAAGGACAACCGAGATCACTGGCTTGCCGCTCCTGCCGCGCCGACGCCTCGGCCGGCTCGCGGCGCGCTGCCGCCGGACGGCGGGCGCGTCGCGTGGCCCGCGACCGCCTCCGCGCCACTGACGGCAAGCGCTTGCACGCGCTCGAGCGCCGCGCGGGCCTCCGTCGCCCCGGGCATCAGCGCCGCGGCCCGGGCATAGGCCGCCGCCGCGCGGGCCAGGCAGCCACGATGCTCGTACAGCTCAGCCAGGTTCGCCCACAGATCGGCCCGATCGCCGGCCAGCTCTACCGCAGCGCGCGCGGCCACCTCCGCCTCCGCGCCGCGGCCGGCGGCCTGGAGCGCGACGGCATAGGCGTTGTGCACGTCGGCCACCTCCGGCACAGTGCGCACGACCTCCCGCAGCACCGCTACTGCCGCGGCCGCGCGGCCGCGGCGCAGCTCCACGCAGCCGAGCAGATACTGTGCCTGCGCGTGCGTGGGCTCGCGGTCGAGCGCGCGGGCAAGCTCGCCGGCCGCGCCATCGCCGTCGCCCGCCTCCAGCAGCCGCTGCGCCGCGGCGACGCGCTCGGCCACGTAGGGATCAGCCTCGCGCCCATCGGCAGCCGCGGCCGGCCCAGCGCTCCGCGCGCCCCCAGCCGGCGGGGCAGATGCATTCAGCGCAGCCGGGCCGCGCTGCTGCCACGCCGTGGCCGTGCGCTGCCGCAGCGCGCGCAGCGGCGGCGCCTCGGGGTCCAGCGCCGCCGCCTTCTGCACCATCGGCGTACAGACCTCGGGGTCGCCGCCGAGAATCAGCAGCGACTCGCCCGCCCAGGTGTAGATGCCGGCCAGGGCGTGCCGGCGCACCGCCTCAGTAAGGGCGCTGCGGACGTAGCGCGCGAGATACGCCTCGACGATGGCGATCTTGTCGCGACAGTACCACTCGTAGTTCTCCAGCCGGCACGTGTTGCTGCGCGCGTGCGCCCGCACACGGGCCAGCACCTTCGGGGTGGTCACGATCGGCAGATGGCCGAGGCGCAGCCAGAGGTCGAAGTCGACCTGCGCGACCGTTGGATCGAAGCGCAGATCGTCGCCGCAGACGCGCCGCGAGAAGAACGCCGCGGCGAGGGGCGGGACGACCTCGCAGGACATCACCCGCAGCAGGTCGAAGGAAGGCGGCGTGAATAGCTCCGTGGCCGTGCTGTCCTGATCAATGGTCCACGTTGACCCGTAGACGCAGGCGACGTCGGGGTGCCCGGCGAAAAACTCGACCGCCCAGGCAACGGCATCCGGCTCCAGAACGTTGTCGGCGTCGATGCTGCCGATGATCGCGCCGCGGCAGCGCGCCAGCGCCCGGCTGAAGCCCTCGGCCGACGACGCGTCGGGCGCGGAGACGACGTCCAGGCGCGGCATCCCGCGCACCGTCGCCAAGAACTCGCGCGTCCCGTCGGTCGAGCAGCCGTCTTGCACGACCAGCTCGAGGTTCGGGTACGTCTGCGCCGCGACGGACCACACGGCCTCTGGCAGGTACGGCATGCCGTTCTTCACGGCCATGAGGAGCGAGACCAGCGGCCCCGGCGAAAGGTCGCTGGTTCCTTGCGGCATCGCCATACCTCTCCCTCCCCGTGCGCCGCCGACCGCCGCGGCGGCGGCCCCGGCCCGCGCCGTCGGCTCGGCTGGCGACCGGCGCGGGCGCTCGCTGGCGTCATGATCGGCCAGAAGCTGCCCGGCGATAACGGCTGCGCTAGCCGAGGCCACGCACGACCGGCCACGACCACTCAGCCTATGCCAGGATCGGCCACGGGGCGCGCCGCTGTCATCACCCTGCCGGGCTAGGCAGACTGGCACAAAAGTACCTTAGGGCACCCAGTCCACGAACGTGCGCAGGATACGTGCAAGAATCGTGAGCCGCACCTGCTCGCGCGCCACGAGGCGCGAGAGCTCAGGCAGGCCCATGCTAGCC
>JACQUS010000195.1 GCA_016210125.1 Chloroflexota bacterium
GCCCGACGTAGCCCACAGTCGGCCGATCGAGGCCAAGGTGCGCCCGCAGCGCCGGCGCGTCGCCAGGGGCGAAGCGCGCAGCGTCGAAGGCGAAGGGCACGACGTGCGCCGGGCCGCGGTAGCCCTTGCCGCGCAGGACGCGCAGGACGCGCGACGTCCCCGGCAGCGCGCCGTCGGCCAGAGCGAACACCAGCCGCTCGACGCTACGGAACGGCTGCGGGAAACGCTTGGCGATGTTCTGGAAGCTCTTGAACAGCACGCGCGCGCCGAGCGCCCGCGCCAGCAGCGCGAGCTGGAGCGTCGCCAGGGCATACGGCTCCTCGTCGACGTGCACGACGTGCGGCCGGAACGCGCGCAGGACCCGCCAGGCACCCGGGTAGACCGCCATGTGCATGCGCCAGGCCGTGCCGGCCAGCCAGGGCCGCACGACGAACGGCCGCGCCGCCAGCCCTGGCAGCGCGGTGAAGCGCAGCCGGCCACGCAGCTCGGTGGGCCAGGTGGCCGCGGCCAGCAGCGCGACCTCCAGGCCCGGCTGGCGCGCCGCACAGTCCCAGAGCTGCTGGTTGGCGTCGACGACCGCCGCGTGGCTGGCGATCAGAACGCGCACCACTTCCTCACGTGCCCTGAGGGTCGTTGGGATATAGTTTGGGTATGCCGACGAGCGACGCTCTGCTCCTCGCCGCGCTCATCTTCGCCGCGGCAGTGCTCTACTCGTCTGTGGGCCACGCCGGCGCGTCGGGCTATCTCGCCGCCATGGCGCTGTTCGGCCTGGCCCCAGAGGTGATGAAGCCGACCGCCTTGGCGCTGAACATTCTCGTCGCGACGATCGGGACGCTGCGCTTCTACCGCGCCGGATATGTGTCGTGGCGCACGCTCTGGCCCTTCGTCGTGGGCTCGATACCCCTCGCGTTCGTCGGCGGGGCACTGCACCTGCCCGGCTCGCTCTACAAGCAGATCGTCGGGCTCATCCTCTTGTTCGCCGCCGCGCGCCTAGCCTGGCCGAGCCGCGCGCCGGCAGGCCATCCGGCCAAGGGCGCATCGCCGGTGCCGGTCCTGCCGGCGGCCGGCACCGGCGCGGCCATCGGCCTGCTCGCCGGCCTCACCGGCACCGGCGGAGGCATCTTCCTCAGCCCTGTGCTCCTGCTCGCGCGCTGGACCGACGTGCGCGGCGCGGCTGGCACGGCGGCGCCGTTCATCCTCGTCAACTCGCTGGCCGGTCTCGCGGGCAACGTCGCCAGCGTGCGCTCGCTGCCGGAGACGCTGCCGCTTTGGGCCGCGGCGGCCGTCGCCGGCAGCCTCGTCGGCACGGAGCTAGGGACGAAGAGGCTGCGGATCGGCGTGCTCCAGCGCGTCCTGGCGGTCGTCCTCGTAATCGCCGGGCTGAAGCTCATTCTGGCTTGACTGGCCTGACATCCAGCGCGTCGAGCTCTGGCTGGCTCGGCGGCGCTCCCCGCCGCAGGCCGTCGTAGAGCGCCAGGTAGCGCGCGACCATCGCCCGCCAGGTCTGCCGCTCGGCAACGGCGCGCGCGGCCCGCCCCAGGCGCGCGCGAAGCGCTTCGTCTTCGGCCAGCGCCCGCAGCACCGCGACGAGCGCCGCCGGCCGGTCCGGGTCGAGCAGCAGGCCGCTCTCTCCGTCGCGGATCAGCTCCGCCGCGCCACAGAAGCGCGCGTTGCTCACCACCACCGGCAGGCCGCTGGCCATGGCCTCCAGCGTCGCTAGCGAGAACGACTCGTAGCGCGTCGGCAGGATGAATATGTCGGCGGCGTGCAGCAGCGCAGCGACATCGCCGCGCGGGCCGAGAAAGCACACCCGGTCGCCCAGCCCTAGGCGCCACACCTGCGCCTGGAATGGCCCGCCCTCGTACCGCCCGGCGACAAGCAGCCGCAGCCGCGCCAGGTTGGCCTCAGCCACGGCGTCGAGCAGGACGCCCAGGCCCTTCTGCTCGGTCACCGCGTCGCCGACGAAGAGCGCCGCCACCTCGCCGCCGCGCAAGTCGAGCTGCGCCCGCGCCGCCTGGCGCACGCTCGGCGTCGGCGGGCGGAACTCGGCAGGGTCCACGCCCGGCCGGACCACGCGCAGGCGCTCCAGCGGCACGCCGGCAGCGGAGGCCAGCTCGGCGGCCACCTTGGCCGAGACGGCGACGACCAGTCCCGTGCGGTAAAGCCGGCGCTCCAGCCAGGCCTGTGCGGCGTTGCTCAGGCGGTAGTAGGCCGGCCAGGCCGGCCCGCGCGCCGTAGCGAGGTCGCGCGCGCTGTGGCAGAGGTGGCAGGTCGCCAGGTCGAAGCGGCCGAGGCGCACCGCGCCGTGCACGTGCACGAGGCCGTCGGCGCGGCGCAGCGAGGCGCGGAGCAGGAAGACCAGCTTCTTCAGGGCGATCGGTCGCCGCGGGGCCGGCACGCGGCGCCAGACCAGCCCGGGCCGGGCGGCCAGGTCGGCGTCGACCGCGTGCGCCTCGAGCGTCACACGCCAGCCGGCGTCCAGCGCGCCGAGGGCCAGCTCGCGCACGACGCGCCCCTGCCCGTCGCCGCGCACGGCGTCGTGCGCGACAAGCGTCAGCCGTTCGGGCACTGCGACCCTGCCCGCGCATCGCGTGCGCGCCCACCCAGCGTCGCCGACGGCGCTCGGTGCGTCACCGCCGGCACACGGCCACCAGCGTCGGTGACTGGCGCAGCAGGCCCGGCGCGATGACCGTCTCGCCCAGCGCCGGCCGCGGCGGCGGGGCCGACCCGATGGCCTGAAGCACCGCGGCCCGCCGGCGCGCCGGCACCAGGCGCAGGCGCAGATTCCAGAGGTCGAGCGCCTTCAGGGCCGCGTGCAGCGCGCTGCCGCGGCGCCATTGGCCGTAGAGGCGCACCTGGCGAAAGTGGCGACGAAGCGCGGCGCGCAGGCCGGCCGGCGTCAGCAGGTTGACGTGGTAGGGATGGCGGAGGCCGATGCTGCGCATGTGCGGCTCGTCGACCAGGCGGTTCGGCGTGCTCAGCAGCAGCCAGCCGCCCGGCCGCAGGACGCGCGCCAGCTCGGCCAGCAGCGCGTGCTCGTCGAGCAGGTGCTCGACTACCTCGAAGCAGGTCGCCAGGTCGGCCACGCCGTCGGGCAGCGCTAGACGCTGGGCGCGCATCTGGGCGAAGCCCAAGTTCGGCCGCCGGTAGTGCGCGCGGGCATATGCCAGCGCCGCCGGGTCGGCGTCCACGCCGAGGCAGCAGCGCGCCACGGCGGCCAGCCGTGCCGCGCCGTAGCCCGGGCCGCAGCCGACGTCGAGCACGCGCGCACCGGCCGCGTAGCGCGCGGCGAAGACATAGCGCCGCAGGTGGGCCAAGAAGAGCCCGCTCTGCGGATCGGGCCGCACCCACTCCTCGTCCACCAGACGCACACGGGAGGTCATCACGGCCCCTGGCTTAGCGGGCTCGACGCTCATCGCCCTCTCGCCCACCTCCGCTCCGAGCGACACAGGACCGGGGGAGTCTCGACGAGGTTGCGCCCCCTCTGGCGCGGATTGGGTGCCCCCAAGAACCGGGGTGGGGCGGGGCCGTCTCAGCGCGCGCAGCAGATTGCGCAGACGGCGGTAGCCGAGCACCGTGCCGCGGGCGTAGGCCCGCACCTCCACCGGCAGGGCGTACGGCGGGACGGTCATGCGCGGCAGGCAAAAGGGATCGCCGCCGCGCGGCACGGTGGCCGGGACCGTCGTGCAGGCGGCGACGAAGCCGGCGGTGCGCGCGGCGGCGACTGCTGCGGCGTCGTAGTGGCCGTAGGGATAGCAGAGCCAGCGCACCTCCAGCCCCAGCAGCGCACCGAGCTCGAAGCGTGCGCCGGCGACCTCGGCGGCCAGGGTGGTCGGCTCGGCGCCACGGAGCGAGCGGTGCGTGCGCGTGTGGCAGCCGACGGCGAAGCCCAAGGCGTCGAGCTGGCGCACGGCCGTCGCATCGGCCAGCGGGAATGCCGGCTCGTCAGCCGACTCCTTGGACCAGTCGGCGTGCTGCCCGAGGCACCCGGCTACGACGAAGAAGGTCGCCGGCCAGCCGCGGCGGCGCAACTCCGGCGCGGCGTGGGCCACCTGGTCGCAGCGGCCGTCGTCGAAGGTGAGCGCGAGGGCCGGCCCGCGCCAGGCCGCGCCGCCGGCCTGCCAGGCGAGCACCTCGTCCAGACTCACCACCGGCCAGCGGAGTGCCGCCAGCGCGTCGAGCTGCGCAGAGAAAAGGACGCGGTCGGGCACGGCGTGGAAGGCCAGGATGACGACCGGCGCGCGGCCGAAGCCGGGTAGCACGCGATCGGCCGTGGTGAGCGCGGCAGACTTGAGCCAGCGCCTCACGGCTTCACCGCCACGAGCACCCAACCCATCGTATCGCCGTAGCGCGGCCAGCGCTGGTCGAGCGCCAACGCCAGCGCGTGCCAGACGGCGCGGGCGGCACGAGCGAGCCGGCCGTCGCCGCGCAGCAGCGGCAGGTGGCAGGCGACGACGAAGCCGACGAGCGCGGCCGAGCCGCCGACCGGCCGCAGCACCTCGACCCGCAGGCCGGCATGCGTGCAGCAGTCGGCCAGAGCGTGCCGCGTCGCGCGGTAGTAGTCATGGGGCTCGTCGTGCAGCGGCGCGTATTGGCTGGCCGTGAGGACGAGCCGCCCGCCGGGGCGGAGGACCGCCGCGGCGGCAGCGAACAGCGCGGGCGGGCACGGCACGTCGTCGAGCACCTGTGTGCAGAGGACCGTGTCGCAGCTCGCCGGGCGGATGGGCAGGCGCACGAGGTCGCCGACGACCGTCGGGCGCGGCGCCGCCGAGCGGTCGAGGCCGATCCAGGCGGTGCAGCGGTCGCCGAAGAAGCGGCGATAGGGCTGGTCGCCGCAGCCTAGATCGAGCAGCCGCCCGCCGAAGGCCGCGCGCTCGGCCCACAGCGCGTCGAGCAGCCGCTGCCGGTGGATGGCGAAGGGCTCGGAGAGCGGCAAGTGCGGGGGCCCTGCCCCCTCCCACTTTTCTGGCCCACCCCAAACCCCGCCAGAGGGGAGAGTTGGCAGGGGCCGCGCAAGCGCCGCCCGGCCCGCTCCGCACTCCCCCAGCTTTCCCAGCCGCCTGGGCCTGATCGACAACATCAGCTCCGGCCTGCCACGACCTCGCCGGCTAAGGCATCCAGCGCTGTGGCCATCCGCCGTGCGTCGTAGCAGCGCACGGCGCGGGCGCGCGCGGCCTGGCCCAGGCGACAGCGCAGCGCCGGCTGGTCGAGCAGCAGCGCCGCCGCCGCCGCCAGCGCCGTCGCGTCGCCCGGTGGGACGAGCAGGCCGGTCTCGCCGGGGACGACGATCTCGGCCGGCCCGCCGAGCAACGATGCCGCCACTGGCCGGCCCACCGCCGCTGCCTCGGCGACGGCGAAGCCGAAGGTCTCCGGGGCTACGCTCGGGTGCAGCACGGCGTCGGCGGCGCGCAGGGCGACCAGCGGGTCACCCACGGGTCCCGGCCAGAGCACGTGCCCAGCGATGCCGAGCTCAGCGGCCCGTGCCCGCAGCGCCGGAGCGTAGCCCGGGCGGCCCGGCGGGCCAACGAGGACGAGCAGCGCGCCGGGGTGGCTCGGCAGCAGGCGAGCCGCGGCGGCCAGAGCGACGTGCTGCCCTTTCTCCGGCGCCAGGGTGCCGAGCGCTACCAGCAGCGCGTCGTGCGCCGGCAGACTGGCGCGCCAGTCTGCCGCGCGCGCGTCCAGCGCGTCGAGCCGCCCCGGCACGTCGACGCCGAAGGGCACGTGACGGACGCGCCGGCGCAGGTCGGGGTCGAGCAGGGCGGCCGCCGAGCGGCTCGCTACGACGATGGCCGCCGCGGGCACGCGCCGCGCGATCTGGTTGAGCGGCAGCCCGGCCTGCCAGGGGTTGTGGCAGCACCACACCGCCGGTCGCCGCGCCAGCGCTGCTGCCAGCCCGCCGACCACGTGCTCGCGCGCTCCGTTGCCGAAGACGAGGTCGGCCTCTCGCGCCACGCGCGCGAGGCGCAGGACGAGCGGCAGGAGGCGACCCACCGCGCGGACGGGCTGGTCGGGCCAGACGGCCACATCCCACCCATCGGCGGCCAGGTGCGCCACGGCTGGCCCGTCGCCCAGCGCGACCAGGCGCGGGCGCAGCCGCGCGCTGTGCGCCAGCCAACGGGCGAGGAAGCGCACCGGCCCGCCCTGCTGGCGGCCGGAGACGACGACGAGCGCGCGGATGGTGCCGGTGGCACTCAAGCTTTTAGGGCCGGAGCGCGCCGATCCGGCGACGAGGGCGCCAGCGTGCCGGGCACCTCATCAACGGTCACCCTTCTAGCGCCGGCGATGCTCACTGCCCTCGTCGGCTGCTGGCGGGTCCGGCCGCCGGCGCGGCGGGAGCGCTTGCTCGGCAACCCACGGCGGCTGCTCGCCCGGCCGAGCCTCGCTCACCCGCGCCGGCAGGAGCGCCGAGCCGCTTGGCAGCCCGGATTCCCCTGTCGGGGCCGCGCGCGGCGGAGGATGACCCGACTGCAACGGCCTGGCCGGCCGCGCGAGGCGACCCTGCTGCGGACCAGGAGGCCGCTCACCTGGCGGTGCGAGCGCTGCCGCGTGGCCAGCGGTTCCGAGCGCCGCCAGCGACTGGCGAAGCCTTTCCTGCTCACGCTGGCGGAAGACCACCTCCTCGCGGTCGATCCAGCCGATCAGCGCGAAGATCGTCGGGCCAATGACGTAGGTCGAGCCGAAGAGCCAGTAGCCAAACGTCGCCACCAGCGCGCCGAGGACGGCGAGGTGCATGGCCGCGTGGCTGCGCATGGCC
>JACQUS010000017.1 GCA_016210125.1 Chloroflexota bacterium
CGCAGCAGGTCATCGCCCACGAGTCGGGGGTGGCCAACACGGCCGACCCGCTCGGCGGCTCGTATTACGTCGAGCGCCTGACGAGCGAGATCGAGCGCCGCGCATGGGACTACCTGGAGCGCGTCGAGCGCTCGGGCGGGGCGCTCTGGGCCGTCGAGAGCGGCTTCTTCCAGCGGGAGATCGCTGACAGCGCGTACCGCTACCAGCAGGAGATCGACAGCCACGAGCGCGTCGTCGTGGGCGTCAACGGCTACGCGCTCGACGAGCCGACGCCGATCGAGATCCTGAAGGTCGATCCGGCGGTCGAGCAGGCCAGCGCTGAGCGGCTGCGCGCCCTGCGGGCGCGCCGCGACCAGGCCGCCGCGTCGGCCGCGCGGGAGGCCCTGGGCCAGGCCGCGCGGAGGACGGACAATTTGATGCCGTACATCGTCGCCGCCGTCGAGGCCTGGTGCACGCTGGGCGAGATCTGCGACACGCTGCGCGACGTCTTCGGCGAGTACCGGGAGAACGTGCAACTCTAGCGCAGTGATGAGTAATGAGTAACGAGTAACGAGTGATGCGTCCCCACGCCACTCATCACTCATGACTCATCACTTCAGAGTGGAGCAGAAGCCGATGGCTCTGGAAGTCGACCACGTGGGCCTCGCCGTGCGCGACACGGCGGTCGTCGCCGCGTTCTACGAGCAGGCGCTGGGCCTGTGGCAGGAACATCAGGAGGTCGTCGGCGACGGGGAGCTGCAGCTCACCTTTCTCGCTGCCGACGACGGCCGCGCGAGCCTCGAGCTGCTGGAGCCCTTGGCGCCGGACACCTCGATAGCCAGGTTCGTGAGCGAGCGCGGGCCGGGCATGCACCACGTTTGCTTTCGCGTGGCCGATATCCGCGCGGAGCTGGCGCGCCTGGCGGCTCTCGGCGTGGAGCTCATCGACACCGCGCCGCGCGTCGGCAGCCGCGGCCGTCTGATCGCCTTCGTCCATCCGCGCGCCGCGCATGGCGTGCTCGTCGAGCTTTGCCAGCACGGGGAGGCTGGGTGAAGATCTCGAAGATCACCACCCGCAAGGGCGACCAGGGGGAGACGAGCCTGCTCTACGGCGGGCGCGTGCCCAAGAGCGATCTGCGCACCGAAGCGTACGGCAGCGTGGACGAGGCCGTCTCGGCGCTCGGTCTGGCGCGAGCGCTCTGCCGCACGCACCGCGTGCGCGAGATCGTGTACGCCGTGCAGAAGGACCTCTTCGTCGTGGGCGCGGAGCTGGCGACCGACCCGGCGCACGCCCAGCGGCTGAAGGACGAGTACACCCGCGTCACGCCGGGGATGGTCGCGCGCCTAGACGACTGGGAGGTCGCCTTCGACGCCGAGCTGGAGATCCCGCGCCAGTTCGTCATCCCCGGCGACACGATCGCCGCCGCGGCGCTGGACGTGGCGCGCACCCTGGTTCGCCGCGCCGAGCGGCGGACCGTGCAGCTCAAGCGTGAGGGTGGCCTCCAGAACGAGGCGCTGCTGTCGTACCTGAACCGACTCAGCGACCTTTGCTTCATCCTAGCGCGTTACGAGGAGCGTTTCGGGCGTGGCGATACCAATGGTCATTGAAGTCTTCATCGAGATTCCCCGCGGCAGCCGGAACAAGTACGAGTACGATCCGGCGACCCACCAGTTCCGCCTCGACCGCGTGCTTTACTCGTCGGTGCACTATCCGACGGACTACGGCTTCGTACCGGACACGCTGGCCGAGGACGGCGACACGCTCGACGCCCTGGTTATGGTCGAGGAGCCCACCTTCCCAGGGTGCATCATCCGCGTGCGGCCGGTCGGGCTGCTGCACATGCGCGACGAGAAAGGCGAGGACCACAAGCTGCTGGCCGTCCCTGTGGGCGACCCGCGCTTCGCCGCGATGCACGACCTGGCCGACGTGCCGCAGCACTGGCTGCGCGAGATCGAGAACTTCTTCGCCATATACAAGCAGCTCGAAGAGAAGGAGACCGAGATCATCGGCTGGGACGACGCCGCGGCGGCCCACCGTGTCATCGCCGCCGCGCGCGCTGCGGCACGGCAGCGCGCCGGTGCAGGGCTGCGATAGGTTTCGCGTCGGCCCGGTGAGGAGGAACGCCACATGGCCCGACAGGGCGACCGAGCGACGAAGCGGGCGCGCGCGGCCGGCCGAGCCTCGACCGCCGAGCCCAACGGCGCGGAGGAGGGGCGCGCGACCCCGGGGAGGCCGGCACACGACGGAACCGGCGCCGAGCGCGTCGCCGCCGAGCGCCGCCGCTGGGAGCGCGCGACGCTGGAGCCGACGATCGCGCACTCGCCGGAGCGCCTGGCGAGGTTCGTCACCACCTCCGGCCTGCCCATCGAGCGCCTGTACACGCCGGCCGACCTCCCGGATTTCGACTATCTCCGCGACCTCGGCTTCCCAGGCGAGCCGCCGTTCACCCGCGGCGTCCACCCGACGATGCATCGCGGCCGCCTCTGGACGATGCGCCTCTTCTCCGGCTTCGGCGACGCCGAGGACACCAACCAGCGCTACAAATACCTGCTCGCGCAGGGACAGACCGGCCTGTCGGTGGCCTTCGACTTCGCCACGCTGGTCGGCTACGACAGTGACCACCCCATCGGCCGGCCGGAGTTCGGCAAGTGCGGCGTCGCCGTCTCGTCGCTGCGCGATATGGAGCTCCTGTTCGACGGCATCCCGCTCGACCAGGTGACCACGTCCATGACCATCAACGGCCCGGCGGCGATCATCTGGGCGATGTACATCGTCGCCGCCGAAAAGCAGGGCCTGCCGATGCACCTGCTCGGCGGCACGATCCAGAACGACGTACTCAAGGAGTACACGGCCCAGAATACGTACATCATCCCGCCGCGCCCGGGGCTGAAGCTCGTCGTCGATACGATCGAGTTCGGCGCTCAGCACCTGCCGCGGTGGAATCCGGTCTCCATCTCCGGCTACCACATCCGCGAGGCCGGCTCGACGGCCATCCAGGAGCTAGCCTTCACGCTGGCGGATGGCTTCACCTACGTCGAGGCCTGCATCGCGCGCGGGCTGGACGTCGACAGCTTCGCGCCACGCCTCTCGTACTTCTTCAACGCGCACAGCGACTTCTTCGAGGAGATCGCCAAGTACCGCGCCGCGCGGCGCATCTGGGCGCACGAGCTGAAGCACACGTATGGCGCCGAGAGCGAGCGCTCGCTCTGGCTGCGCTTCCACACGCAGACGGCCGGCTGCGCGCTCACCGCCCAGCAGCCAGAGGTCAACGTCGTCCGCGTGGCGCTCCAGGCGCTGGCCGGCGTGCTCGGCGGCACGCAGAGCCTGCATACCAACGCCATGGACGAGGCGCTCGCCCTGCCGACGGAGAAGACGGCGCGCATCGCCCTGCGCACGCAGCAGGTCATCGCCCATGAGTCGGGCGTCGTGAACACGGTCGACCCGCTGGGCGGGTCCTATTTCGTGGAAGCGCTGACGAACCGCATGGAGGACGGGGCGCGCGCGTACTTCGCGCGCATCCGCGAGCTGGGCGGCGTCATCCGCGCCATCGAATCCGGCTACATTCAGCGCGAGATCGCCGACGCAGCAATGCGCTACCAGCGCGAGATCGACGACAGCGAGCGCATCATCGTCGGGGTCAACGCCTACGCCATTGAGGAGCCGCCGGACGTGCCGCTGCTGCGCGTGAGCGAGGAGTCGGAGCGACGGCAGATCGAGCGCCTGACGCAGGTGCGCCGCGAGCGCGACAACGAGGCCCTGCGGCGGCGGCTCGGCGACCTGCGCGCCGCGGCGCGTCGGGACCTTCAGGACGGCCCGAATCTGATGCCCTACATCGTCGAGGCCGTCCGCGAGTACGGCACCTTGGGCGAGATTGCCGACGTGCTGCGCGAGGTGTACGGCGAGTATCGGGAGCAGATCATCGTCTAGAGGAGACCATGACCGACGAGCGCCCTCTGCGCATTCTTATTGCCAAGCCGGGGCTCGACGGCCACGATCGCGGCGCGAAGGTCGTGGCCCGAGCCTTGCGCGACGCCGGCTTTGAGATCATTTACACCGGGCTGCGCCAGACACCCGAGATGGTCGTGCAGGCCGCACTCCAGGAGGATGTCGACGCCATCGGCCTCAGCATCCTTTCCGGCGCGCATATGGTGCTCTTTCCCGACATTCTGCGGCTGCTTGAGGACCGCGGCCTCAGCGACGTGCCCGTCTTCGCCGGCGGCATCATTCCCGACGACGACGCTCACGCGCTGCGCGAGGCGGGCGTTCGGGAGGTGTTCGGCCCGGGCACCTCGACGTACGACATCGTGCGCTGGGTGCGCGAGCACGTCAAGCCGCGCGGCTAGATGCACCTAGAGCACCTTTCGCTCCTCAACTTCAGGAACTATGTCCGACTCGACCTCGACCTTGGCCCCGGCCTGACGGTGATGGAAGGTGCTAACGGCCAAGGCAAGTCGAACCTCCTCGAGGCCATCTTCCTGCTGGCGACGACACGCTCGCCGCGCACGCAGACCGACCGCGAGCTGCTGCACTGGCTGGCTTGGGAGAGCGAGCAACCGTTCGCCCGCGTCGTCGGGCGCGTGCAGCGCCGCCGGGGACCGGCCGAGATCGCCATCACCATCCACGGCGAGCGCGCGGACGGGGCACAGGTCGCCACGAAGCGCGTGCGCGTGAACGGCGTAGCGCGGCGGGCCATCGACCTGCTCGGCCAGATGCAGGTCGTCCTCTTCGGGCCTGACGACCTCAGCCTCGTCTCCGGCCCGCCGGCCCTGCGCCGCCGCTTCCTCGACCTCACCATCGCCCAGGTCGAGGCGCGCTACGTGCGCGCGCTGGCGCACTACCAGCGCGTGCTCCAGCAGCGCAACCATCTGCTGCGGCAGCTCCGCGAGCGCCGCACCGGCGAGGACGAGCTGCGCTTCTGGGACGAGGAGCTCACGCGCCACGGCGTGCTCATCGTCGCCGAGCGCGAGCGCGCCGTCGACCAGCTCTGCGAGCTCGCCCGCGCGACGCACTACCGCCTGGCCGGCTCCGCCGAGCGCCTCCAGGTGCTCTACCGTCCCAACCTGCCGCTGCCCGAAGAGGGTGGCCAGCGCCTCTTCCTCGCCCACCTGGCGCAGACGCGCGCGCGCGAGCTGGCGCAGGGGGTGTCGCTGGCCGGCCCGCACCGCGACGACCTGGCCTTCCTGCTAGATGGCGTGGACGTGCAGCGCTTCGGCTCGCGCGGCCAGCAGCGCACCGTGGCGCTGGCGCTGCGACTGGCCGAGGCGGCTTTCCTGCGCCAGCGCAGCGGCGACGAGCCGATCCTGCTGCTCGACGACGTGCTCTCGGAGCTAGACGCCGAGCGCCAGCGCCGCGTCCTCGAGGCGATCGCTCCGGCCGAGCAGGTCCTGCTGACCACGACCGAGCGCGCGCTGCTACGCGGCTGGGAGGTCGGCCGGGCGCGCCTGCTGCGCGTCACCGCCGGCCGCGTGGAGGAGGC
>JACQUS010000178.1 GCA_016210125.1 Chloroflexota bacterium
ACCTGGTGGTATAATCGCAAGCGCAGACGCCCGTAGCTCAGTGGACAGAGCAGGCGCCTTCTAAGCGCAAGGCCGCGGGTTCGAGTCCCGCCGGGCGTGCCGCTGGTCAGCCTTCGACGCTGATCGCGCCCTCCGGGCAGGCGCGCACCGCCGCCATCACCCTCTCGCGCAGCGCCTCGCCCGGCTCCTGGTCGTCGTTCACGAAGTACGTCCCGCCGTCGACCCAGGCGCCCGTACAGCTCGCGGCCGAAGGCGCGCAGGCCCTTGGGGGGAGCGCTGGCTGTCATGGCCCGGCAGGCTGCCATAACAGCCACCGCGCCGCCAGCCCCGACTCGTCCCCTCGGCTGCTCTAACTAAATCGCAAGCTCAGCGAAGACAAGCAATGGCCTCAACCTCTGACACTTGTAGTCCCCGACGGGTTCCTGAACGGAGTGTCCTCGGCCTTTTCCCCCTCCTTCAGGACCCGACCTCGGAGGTTCCGCATCGACTCGGCATACGCCCTGTTTATCCGCTGCCACCAATTTCCGTCGTCTTCTGGCGGTGGTGCAGGTGGGGGTCCTTCTGGAGGTAGTAGACCTCGCGCACGAAGCCTTTCTCGCGCGATGGCCTCCTCTATCCACGCTGGACGGTTGCCGCTTCTGTCGCCGCCGCCGCCCGAGTCTGGCACGGATTGCGGCGAACCACCCACTATGTTCAAGTAGGCAAGGCCTCTGCCGGTGTCACTGATTTCTACAAGATCTCCTGCCCCACCAGCAACCTTGTTCACCGGTGGTGCTGTCTTGACTTGAGCACGCTTTGCCATCCGACTGATAGCTTCTGCTCTCGCAGACGGTGCTGCGATAGGGTCTAACGGAGTCATGGGCAATCCCTCCTTTTTGGCTTATTTGTACAGTCGAAGTCAGGAGATGTCAAGTCCCCGGCCTCCTGTAAGCAAGGTCTTTCCATTCTTTGACAGCGTGGCACACTGGGGGTGCATGGACACAGAAGCGATGGTGTGCCGTCTACTCGACGCCTTCGCTGTGGTGCCCGACCCGCGTTCGGCGCACGGGCGGCGGCATGCGCTGGCCGCGCGCTCGAACTTGCGCCACCACCACGGATCGGCGCGGCGGAACCAGAGGCCGTTGACGCGCGGCGTGAGTAGGAGATGGGCGACCTCGTGGCCGAGCACCGCGCGCAACTGCCACCCGTGCAGGTTGCGGCTGAGGAAGATCGCCGCGTCGCCACGGTAGCGCCCGGCGGCGCCGTGGACCTTCGGCGACACGTCGAGCAGGCGCACGGGAAAGTGGTCGAGCAGCGGGCGGTGGTCCACCGGCGCGCCGCCGGCGCAGACCTCCGGCGGGTGCAGCTTCAGGCGACGGATCAGCCGGTCAATCGGGTCGCCGGTGGGCACCCCACCCCCTCCGTCACTGTATCCTCAGATGCGCTCCCATTCGTCGCGGCTTATGCCCGCTTGCTTCAGGATCTCGTCGAGCAGCGGGGGGCTGATGCCGCCGCGGTGGGCATTGGGCAGGTGCACCTTGAGCCTGCCCTTCTGCATGAACCCGTGCCGTCCCCCAGCAAACGGCCCGATAAAGCGGAGGTCTCGCAGACAATGAATGAGCGCCCTCCGGCTAATCGGCCCGAACAGCGGCACTATGCTACGTCCTCAACTTTCTTCAAGGTGAGCGTTAGGCCGTCGACCTCCGGCATCGGGTCATCGTGGCGCAGGCCCAGGACAATCCAGTCCTCCAAAACTTCCCGGAGCTCGCGCAGGCACTCCTCCGGGCTATTTGCATTCGACCACACCCCCTGAAAGCCCGGAATCTCCCCAAAGTACGTGTCGTCACCAATCACACGACACCGCGCGCGCTTCATCGCCGCCTCGATATACTCGGTTAGCATGGCTCCCTCCCTGGCGATTGCTCTGCCATTATCACGGCTCAGCGCCATGCGGACGTTACGGTAAGTCTGCCAGGGGCGTGAAGATTCCGAATCGTTCGCGCTGCCCTCGGCCACCCGCCGCGACCGCCGCCGGCGCCGCCGCACGCCCTCGATCCACGCGGCGATGGCGTCCTTGAGCACCTCGCGGAGCATACGCCCTCATCGTAATCACCATGTAGCCCAAGCGCAACCTCGCCTCTGTGCCTGGCAGCGCATTGCGGCCTATCATGCATGGTAGGGCTGCGTTCGCCCACGTCCTGGCGCGTAGTCCGGCAAGACAAGGAGCGCGACGCACCGATGGCCGAGGAGCAGCGCGACCTCGCCGATGCCTACGCTCGCGCCGGCGTCGACGCCGCCGCCGAGGAGAGCGGCCTGGCCGGCCTGCTGCGCTGGCTGCGGCCGACGCTGCGCCCCGCCGGCCTCGGCAGCTCCCGCGTGCCCTTCGGCTATTTCGCCACGGTGCTCGACTTGGGCGACGGCCGCGGCCTGGCGCTGACGACCGACGGCGTCGGCAGCAAGGTGCTCGTCGCGCAGATGGTCGACCGCTACGACACGGTGGGCATCGACTGCGTGGCCATGAACGTCAACGACCTGCTGTGCGTGGGGGCCGAGCCGCTGGCCATGGTGGACTACATCGCCGTGCAGCAGATGCACCCGCGCCTGCTCGACGAGCTTGGCCGCGGGCTGGCCGAGGGCGCGCGGCAGGCCGGCATCAGCATTCCCGGCGGCGAGATCGCCCAGCTACGCGAGGTCGTGCGTGGCGTGCGCGACGGCTGGGCCTTCGACCTGGCCGGCGCGGCCGTCGGGCTCGTCAGGCTCGACGACATCGTCATCGGGCAGGCAGTCGAGCCCGGCGACGCCTTGCTCGGTCTGGCGTCGAGCGGCATCCATAGCAACGGCCTGACGCTGGCGCGGCGCGTCCTCTTCGAGCAGGCCAGCCTGAGCGCAGGCGCCGTGCTGCCCGAGCTCGCCCGCAGCGTCGGCGAGGAGCTGCTGGAGCCGACGCGCATCTACGTCAGCGGCGTGCGCGCCCTGCGTGCCGCCGGCGTGCCCATCCGCGCGCTCTGCCACCTCACCGGCGACGGCTGGCTGAATCTGGCGCGCATCGCTGCGCCGGTCGGCTTCGTGGTCGACTGGCTGCCCGAGCCGCCGGCGATCTTCCAGGCCATCCAGCGCCTGGGCTCCATCGCCGACGCGGAGATGTACCAGGTCTTCAACATGGGCATTGGCTTCGCAGTCGTCGTGCCGCCAGACGAGGCCGACCGCGCCGCGGCCATCCTGCAGAGCGCCGGCTATCCGGCGTGGCTGCTGGGTCGGGCGGTCGGCGATCCGGAGCGGCGCGTCCAACTGGCACCTCTGGGTCTGATCGGCGAAGGCCATGCCGTTCGCCCCGCCTGAGGGCTGGTGGCCGCCTGCCCCAGCCGATGCCGTCCTGCTGGCCTATGTCGGCTTCCAGGCCCTGCGCGGCGCGACGCGCGGCGGGCTGGCCACCTTGGTCCGGGCCGCGGCCTTCGTCGTAGCGCTGGCCGTCGCGCTGAGCGTCGCCGCACTGCGCTGGCGGCCGCCCTTGCCCATCGGCGAGCAGGAGGCCGGCCTGCTACTAGCGCTAGGCGCCTTCCTCGTCGCGCACGCCGTCGCGGCGCGGCTCATCGGCCTGCTCTGCGCGCCGGCGGCGCTGCCGCTCGCCGTGGCGCCGGGGGGCGACCTCGTCGAGCGCGCCGCCGGCCTCGGCGCCGGCGCGGCCTACGGCGCGGCGACGGCGGCGCTGGGTCTCGCCCTGACGCAGGGCTACCTCCCGGCCGCGGCGCTGAGCCCCTGGCTCGACGGCGCGCCGCTCAGCGCCGCGCTCAGTGCGGCTGGGGCCGAGGGCCTCACGCTCGTGCAGGCAGCGACGGCGATGGTCCTGACGCGGCTGCACGCGCGCTGGGCGCCTTAGGACGCCAGCCCGGCGGCGCGGAGGTGCTCGGTCTGCTCGGCCGTGGCCAGCGCGTCGACCAGCGCGTCCAGTTCGCCGTCGAGCACCGCTTCGAGGTTGTAGAGCGTGACGTTGATGCGGTGGTCTGTGACGCGGTTCTGCGGGAAGTTGTACGTGCGGATCTTCTCGCTGCGCTCGCCCGTGCCGACCTGCGCGCGCCGCGTCTGCGTCACCTGCTCCTGCACGCGGCGCTGCTCGATGTCATAGAGCCGTGCCCGCAGGACGGCCATCGCCCGCTGGCGATTCTGAAACTGCGAGCGCTCGGTCTGGCAGACGACGACGATGCCCGTCGGCTTATGGATCAGGCGTACGGCCGTGCTGACCTTGTTCACGTTCTGGCCACCGGCGCCGCCGGAGCGGAAGGTCTCCATCTCGACGTCGTTCGCGTCGACGTGCACGTCGACGTCTTCCATCTCAGGGAGGACCGCTACCGTCGCGGTGGACGTGTGGATGCGGCCGCTGGCCTCGGTCGTCGGCACGCGCTGGACGCGATGGACACCGCTCTCGTAGCGCAGGCGCGCGTAGGCCCCGCGGCCCTGCAGCTCGCAGACGACCTCTTTCATGCCGCCCATGCCGGTCTGGTTCTCGTCGACCATCTCGACCCGCCAGCCGTGGCGCTCGGCGTAGCGCGTGTACATGCGCAGCAGGTCGGCCGCGAACAGGGCCGCCTCCTCGCCGCCCGTCCCGGCGCGAATCTCGACGATGGCCGGGCGCTCCTCGTTGGGGTCGCGCGGCAAGAGGGCGCGTTTCAACGCGGCTTCGGCCTCGGCGTGCTCTCCCCTCAGCCGCTCGACCTCTTCGTGCGCCAGAGCCGCCAGGTCGGGGTCCTCGCTGTTAAGGAAGCCCTCAGCGTCGGCGAGCTGGGCCGACACGTCGCGGTAGGCGCGGTAGGCCGCGACCACCGGCTCGAGGCTGCGCCGCTCACGGCCATAGCGCCGCATATCTTCCGAGTTGGCGACGACCTCCGGCCGCGCCAGGAGATCGGCCAGTTCCTCGTAACGGCGCTCGACGTCGGTCAGTGAATCAAGCGACAATAGCATGGTGTCTCCACATTCCAAAAAAAGTCTTACCATCAGAGTATAGCACGTGATTCATCTGGCCATCGATCCGGTTGCCCTCTCGCTTGGTCCGCTGGCAGTCCGGTGGCACGGTCTGGCCGTGGCGGCCGCCGTGCTGCTGGCAGTCGCCGTGGCAGAGTGCCGGGCGCGGCGCGCCGGCCTCGACGGCGAGCACGTCAGAGGCGGAGCGGTCTGGGCGGTGGCCGCCGGCCTGCTCGGCGCACGGCTCCTGCACGTCGTCGACCAACTCGACTTCTATCTCAACAACCCGGCGGCCATCCTGGCGCTGCACGAGGGCGGCGCCGCGGTGCTGGGCGGCGTGCTGCTGGGCAGCGCGGCCGCCGGGCTGTATGCGCGCAGAGCCGCGCTGCCGTTTTGGCCGATCGCCGACGTCGCGGCGCCAGCGCTCGCGCTGGGGCTCGCCGCCGGGCGCATCGGCAGCCTCATTGCCGGCGACGCGGCAGGGGCGCCCGCGACGCTGCCCTGGGCCGTCGTCTACGACCGCGCCGACACGCTCGTGCCCACGGCGCTGCGCGGAGTGCCGACCCATCCCTACCCCGTGTACGAGCTGCTATGGGACTTGGGCATCGTCGCGGCGCTCGCGCTCTGGGGCCAGCGCCTGCGGCCCGACGGCCTGCGGTTTCTGGCGTTCCTGACTCTGTACGCGGCTGGTCGCCTGGTGCTGACCTTCTATCGTGACGAGCGCGTCGTGCTCTGGGGTTTGCAGCATGCCCAGGTCGTCGCGCTGCTCACGCTCGCCGTTACGCTGCCCCTGCTCGCGCGGCGCTGGCGCGAGCGCGCGCCGGGCGGCTGACGCAGCTCTGCAAGATCCTCATGCGAGCTCCTCACTCCTCGGCAGTTGCTTCCTCCCGCACTGACCACTAGCATGCAGCGGCAGCGGGAGGGACACCGTGGAACGCACGCGCAGCCTGCTTTTCGCTCCCGGAAGCAACGAGCGCATCTTGGCCAAGGTCTTCGACTGCGGCAGCGACGCCGTCGACCTCGACCTTGAGGACGCCGTACCGACGACGCTCAAGGAGCAGGCGCGCCACATGGTCCGCACCGTCATCGCCGGCCGACGCGGCCGCGCGGCCCCGCGCATCGTCGTGCGCGTCAACGGGCCTGACAGCGGCCTGACCGAGGGCGACCTGGACGCCGCCGTGCAGCCCGGCGTGTGGGCCGTGCACTTCACCAAGATGCGGACGGCGGAGGACGTTCGCCACTTCGCCGCGGCGGTCGACGAGCGGGAGCGCCGCCGCGGGCTGCCGATCGGCGGCATCAGCGTGATCTTGAGCGTCGATAGCGCCCATTTAGCGCTATCTCTGCCCGCCGTGGTGCGCGCGACGCCGCGGATGTACTGCCTCATCGTCGGCGGCGCCGACTTCGCCAATGACCTCGGCACGCAGGTCTCCGACGACATGCTCGAGTCGCTGTGGACGCGCTCCTACGCCGTGCTCGTCTCGCGCGACGCCGGCATCGCTCCGCCGCTGCACCCGCCGCCGTTCAACTTCGACGACCTCGAGGGCTTCTATCGTAACCTGCGGGCAGCGCGCAAACTCGGCTTCCAGGGCGGCGTGGCGCTGCACCCGAAGCAGCTCGGCCCGATTCACGAGGTCTTCGCTCCCAGCGCCGAAGAGATCGCCTGGGCGCGCGAGGTGCTGGAGACATTCCGCGCCCAGGAGGCGCAGGGCACGGCCGCGTTCGTGGTCCGTGGCCGCTTCATCGACTACGCCCTGGTGAAGCAGGCCGAGGACGTGCTGCGCCTGGCCGCCGAGGGCTAACCGCGGTCGCCCCGGTACTGATCGCCGTGCTGCTTACCGGAAGGCCGGCAGCACGCGCTCGCCGATGGCGCGGATCGAGGCACGCGCGTCTGGGGACACGATCGTCAGCATGAGCCCGCGCACGCCGGTGGCGGCGACGGCGCGGGCCTGGGCGATGCACTCCTGGGGCGTTCCGGCCAGGGCGAAGCGCGCCGCGAGGTAGTCGGCGAGGCCGAGCTCCTCGACCAGGCGAGCGTTGCTGCTGGTGGCTCCGCCCTGGTGCTCCTCGAGCCGGTACTCGCGGGCCAGGCGCTGCAATGCCGGCACCAGCTCCGGCGGCGGCTGCTCGTCGGCCAACTGCCGCGCCAGCGCGTGGCGGCCGCGGTCGGCCAGCGCCGCGAGCAGGGGTCGGATGGCGGCGTCGCGCGTGTCGGCTGCATTGCCCGGGCCGAAAGCCCACAGCTCGACGTCCGCCAGGCGCCGGCCGGCCGCGCGTGCTCCTTCCTCGACGTAGGCCAGATCGGCGCTGATGCGCGCCGGCCAGAAGCCGCTGCCCAGAATGACCACGTCGGCCACCGCGCCGGCCATGCGCAGCGCCTTCGGCCCGGTGGCGCCGATCCAGATCGGCACCTCGCGCTTCGGCCACGTGAGCCGAGCGCGCTTGCCACGGTAGACCGTCTCGCGATGGCGGAACAGCTCGCGCACGGCAACGACGTACTCGCGGATCATCTCGGCCGTGGCCGGGCGCTCGCCGAGGTTGTGCAGCGCGCTGTCGCCCGCGCCGATGCCCAGGAACGCCCGCCCGCCGGAGAGGTCGTCGAGCGTGGCGACGGCTCCGGCGGTCACGACCGGATGGCGCGTCACCGGATTGGTCACCGCCGGCCCGACCTTCACGCGCTGCGTGCTGAGGGCGATGAGCGCGAGCCCGACGTAGCAGTCGTGGAACAGCGACTGCGAGTCGGCGAGGCGCACCAGGTCGAAGCCCAGGTCGTCGGCCAGGCGCGCACAGTCGGCCGTGAGCCAGAGGTCGCGCGAGAGCATGCCGACGCCGAACTGCAGCCGCATCGCTTCTCCTACCGCGCCTCGGGCGCGATCAGCGCCGGCGGCACCTGGTAGCCGGCCTCTCGCAGCGCCCGCATCGCGCCCTTGTGCAGCGGGATGACGCCGGCCTCGGCCGTCAGCCGGCCGATGTCGAAGTCCTTCAGCGCCGGGTACGCATCCACCTGCTCGGCCTTGTTCTGGAGCACGACCTTCGTGAACTGGTAGGCCAGGCTCTCCGGGAAGCGCGTCGTCGCCCAGAATGAGAAGTACGTGCCCCAGCTCACGATCGGCGTCTTGTTCCAGTCGCCCTGGTACACGCCGGCCGGAATCTCGATGGTCTTCAAATACGAGAACTTGCCCTGCACCTTCTGGACGGCGTCCTTGGGCAGACCCAGGATGCGGATCGGCTGCGCGGTCATGACGTCGAGCAGAATGGCGTCCGGCTTGCTGAGCGGCGTTGCCTTGACGAAGCCGACGACGCGGCGATCCTTGAACGCTTGCGCCACCTCGGTGAACGAGCCACGATACCACTGCGGCTTGATGTCCAAGAGGCCGAAGGTCTCCTGCGTGACGACCTCGGCGTTGCTGCCCTGCGCCCCAGCGCTAAACGGCTTGCCGTTCAGGTCGCCCAGGTCCTTGATCCCGGCGCGCTCGTTCACGACGGTCGCCAGGGCGCTGGCGTCGAACAGCCAGAGCAGGCGCACGTCCTTCTGCGGGTCGCCCTCCCAGCCCTTGAGATCGCCCGTATAAGCCTTGTACGTGATGAGGTGATCGCCCATCGAGAAGTCGACCTCGCCGCCCTTGGCCTTCTTCAGGTTGTTGACCACCCCGCCGTACTCGGCGACGGTGATGTTCACGTCGGGTACCTTGCTGTGCAGCAGCTTGGCCACGGCGGCGGAGTACACGCCCTGCGACGTGCTGAGCTGCGCGATGCCCATGACGATCCGCTGCGCCTCCTTCGCCGGGGCGGCGGGCTGGGCTGGTTTCGCCGCAGCCGCCGGCTGGGCCGGCGCGGCCGGCTTGGCTTCGGCCACGGCCTTGGCCGGCGCGGCGGGTTGGCCCTCGGCGGCCGGTTTGGCCGGAGCTGCCGCCGGTGGCGCGCTGGCCTGGGCTGGCTGCGCCGCCGGCTGCGGCGCCGCCGGGGCCGGGCCACAGGCGAGCGCCAGGAGCCCAAACAGGACGACGGCGACGACGTACGAGAACGGCCGCATGTCCTTCCTCCCCGCTCGGCCGCTGACGCCGGCCGAGCCGCGTGCGGTTGACTCCCCTCGTCCAGACCCCATACGTGAGCGACGACCTGTCCGTCCGCGCCGAGCGCCGGATAGCGGCTCCACGGATTGGACGCTCACCGCCGCCCTACGTGCGGCCTCGTGGCGGCTCGCGCGTGCCACGGGCTGAAATCAACGCGGCGGCAGCTCACGCTGCGAATGCTCAGAACAGAGGGCCGCGCCGGTCTATGACTGTTGTCACTGTCACACCTCGCTCCCCGCGAATCTTCGGGTTCAGCGCGTTACGCGCCTCCGCTCACCGCCCGGCGCCTTTGTCGCGACGAGGCGTGCACCCGGGGCTATTGTGCCTGCGGCACCGCACGGCCGGCAAGGCAGGCCCCGTCGCGAGCAGCGCAGGATTGACAGACATCACCCGACCATGCGCGCAACTCATTGACGGGCAAGGCCAGCGCGGCCTATCATCATGGGGCTTCGCACCTCCCAATCGGATGGGGCTTCGCCCCTCCCAACCGGCCGGCGGAGCGCCGCTCATGCTCGAAGCGCGAAAGGAGGCACCATGAGTCGTGTCACTGTCCGCGTTAACGGC
>JACQUS010000196.1 GCA_016210125.1 Chloroflexota bacterium
GGAGCAGGCCGGTCCCGACCGCGTGCGCGTGAGCGGGACGCGGGGCACGGCGCCGCCGGCGACGCTCAAGGCGCTCGTCGCCTACGGCGATGGCTGGCTGGCCGAGGGCTACGTCAGCTTCGCCTGGCCGCGCGCTGAGGCGAAGGCGCGGCGGGCTGCCGAGATCATCCAGGCCCGCCTGGGCGATGTGCCCGGCCTGGCGGAGCTACGCTGCGACCTGCTCGGCGTCAGCGCGCTGCTGGGGCCGCTGGCCCCGCCGGTCGCCGGCGAGCACCCGGAGGTGACCCTGCGCGTCGTCGCGCGCGGGGCGAGCGAGTCCGCGGTCGGCCGGCTGCTCCAGGAGTTCTACCCGCTCTACGTCGCCGGCCCGCCCGGCGCGAGCGGCATCGTCCTGCCGCCGCCGCGCGAGATCGTCGGCGTCTGGCCGACGCTCGTGCCGCGCGACGCGGTCTCCTGCCGCGTCGAGGTGCGGGAGGTGCAGTGATGCGGCGAAGGAAGCTACGTGAGCTGGCGCACGCGCGCAGCGGCGACAAGGGCGATACGTGCAACGTCGGCGTCGTGGCGCGCGACGCGCGGGCCTACGCCCTGCTCCGGGAGCATCTCACGGTCGAGCGCGTGCGTATCTACTTCGGCGGCCTGGTCGCCGGCGGCGCAGTACGTTACGAGCTGCCGAACGTCGGCGCGCTCAATTTCGTGCTGCGCGGCGCGCTCGGCGGCGGCGGCACGCGCAGCACGCGGCTCGACGCCATCGGCCGCGCGCTGGCCGACGCGCTGCTGGAGCTGGAGCTGGACCTGCCGGACGCGTGATAGCATTGCCCCCTGATCGCTTCCGCGTTCGGATGGCCCTATCGCCCTCCCAGGGAGTCGTGCTGAAGGGGCTTCGCCGCCTCGGCGCTCCCCCGCGGTCACGTAGCGTTCACTCGGACATCGTATGAGGAGTGTTACGCTTTCTCGTTGGCGATAGCATCATCGCGCTGCATGCGGAGAGGGGAGTGCAGAGGGGGCGCAGCCCCCTCTGCGACATTTCTTTCTCAGTGGGCGATCGGCTGCCGCGCCAGAACGGTGGTGATCGCCTCGTCGACGATGGCCACGGCGCGGTCGATCTCCTCGGTGCTCACGGTGAGCGGCGGCGCGACGCGCCACGAGAAGCTAAGGTCGCGCACCTGCTGCGGGTGGACCAGCAGCCCGCGCTCGCGGCAGGCCGCGGTGATGGCCAGGCCCTCGGCGGTGGCCGGCGCCTTCGTCGCGCGGTCGCGCACGAACTCGACGCCGAGGAGCAGCCCCCGGCCGCGGACGTCGCCGATGATCTCGTGGCGTGCCTGGAGAGCCTGGAGCTGCGCCTTCAGATAGGCGCCGCGTTCGGCGGCCTGGGCGACCAGCCCCTCCTGCTCCAGCGCGTCGAGCACGGCCAGGGCGACCTCCGATGGCATGGGATCGGAGACGTGCGAGGTGATGTGGCCGAAGCCCCGCGCGCGTGCCCGCTCCTCGATGTCGGCCGAGGTCACGGTGGCCGAGATAGGCACGCCGCCGCCCAGGGTCTTGGAAAGCGCGAGGAGGTCGGGCACGACGCCGTCCTGCTGGAAGGCGAACCAGGCCCCGACGCGCCCGAGGCCGGTCTGCGCCTCGTCGAGGATCAGCAGCATCTCGCGCTCGACGGCCATGCGCCGTAGCTCCTGGAAATAGCCGGGTGGTGGCTCGATGATGCCGCCCGAGCTGAGGATCGGCTCGACGATGACCGCGGCGAGCGACCCGCTGCTCTGGGCGTCGACGAGCTGGAAGCCGAGCGTGAGGCACTGGAAGCTACAGGCCGGGAAGGTGAGGCCGAGCGGGCAGCGGTAGCAGTACGGCGCCGGCATGGCGTAGTAGCCGGGCGCGCCTGGCCCGGTGTTGGTTCGCCGGTAGTTGAAGGTCGCCTGGAGCGTTCCGGCCGTCAGCCCGTGGAACGAGCGCACCAGCCCGACGATCTCGTAGCGGCCGGTGGCCATCCGCGCGAGCTTGAGGGCCATCTCGTTGGCCTCGGCGCCGGTGCTCAGGAAGACCGCCTTCTCCAGCGGCCAGGGGAGGAGCGCGGCCAGCCGCTCGGCGAGGAGGATGGTCGCCGCGCCGAGCAGGCGGGCGTCGAGGTGGAGGACGCGCTCGGCGCTCCGACGCAGGGCCTCGACCATACGCGGGTGGTTGTGGCCGATGGTCGCGCACATCTGCCCCGAGCCGAAGTCCAGGTACTCGCGACCGGCAAGGTCGCGCAGCACCGTGCCGCGGCCCTCGACGATGACCATCGGGAAGAAACCGGTGCCCCGGCTGTAGTCGATCAGGTAGCGGCTGGCGCGCTCGAGCAGGTCGGCCTGGTCGCGGCCCGGGCTGGGCGTATTCGAATGATGCATAGATCCCCCTGGCTAACTGCCGAGCCGTTGACGGCGGACGACGCAGTCAGCCGCAGTATAGCACCTCATCCCTTGGTGCTCGCGTAGCCCATCTCTCGCCCAGACGCTCACTCGCTAGCGAGGGAGAGCGCCTCGCGAAACGCCGCTTCGCTGAGGTGAAGCCCCGCTGAGCGGAGGTCTTCCACCGGGGAAGGACGAGCGGAACAAGACCTCGCTCCTTGGCGACGACCACAATACCGGCACTGCCGAGCATGGGCAGCCGGCGGGCTCGCGCATGCAGGCGCGCCGCGCGATCGTCGACGAGGAGGGGCAGGCGACCGCGCAGCTCGACCGCCAGGGCGATGGCCTCCGCCTCACCTGCACCCAGCGTCGCGTGCAGCGCTGCTGCGAGCCGGCGGCCGGACAGCTTACGGACTTGGATCCACTCAGCCGCCGCCACCTCGACGGCACCGGGGCGTTGCGCGCTTTGGTCGACAACCTCCCGGTGCACGGCCGGCGGGACAAGAATAGTATCGAACAGCGCGTGGAGAAGGGCGAGCCGATGGATGCGGGAGAAGAGGATCAGCGGACTGCTGTTGCTGACCGCTGGCACGCCTTACCTGACTCGGCCGACGCGGCGCGCCTGCTCGACGTCCTGCCGCATTTCCTCGGCCGTGTCCGGGCCGGACGTGATGCCATGCCGTGCCATGAGATCGAGGACGTCCCACCGCGTCAGGCCAAGCAGTTGCGCGGCCTTGCCC
>JACQUS010000171.1 GCA_016210125.1 Chloroflexota bacterium
CGGCGGCATCGTCCACCGCCTACACCGAAAGCCGCCTACACCGAAAGAGGCCCTCACGGGGCGGCCGGCCGGTCTCCTGATCCCCGCGCCGGCCCTACGCCGCGGCATCCGGCGAGCGGAACAGCAGCACGGTGAACGTCACCAGCGCGCCGAAGAAGAGCATGGCGAAGCCCTGGTGCGCGGCGACGACGGCCGGCGGCAGGCGCATGAGCACCGTCAGCCCGCCCAGCGCAGCCTGGCTGAGCAGCAGGACGCCGGCCAGGGCCACGATGGCGCGCTCCGGCCGCCGCTCCCGCCATGCCAGGGCGACCAGCGCCACCAGGAGCAGCGCCACGCTCAGCGCCAGCAGGCGGTGCGTCCACTCCAGCAGCACCGGCAGGCTCAAGGGTGGCACCACCTGCCCGTGGCACAGCGGCCAGTCGGGGCAGGCCAGCCCGGCGCCCATCTTGCTCACGTAGCTGCCCATGACGGCCACAGCGACCGTGCTCGCCGTGGCCAGCAGGGCCAGGGTACGCAAGAGCTTCATCGTCGTCTCGCCGCGCGGCCAAACTGCGCGATGTGGCCATACTAGCACGCGTGCCTCCTTCACCGGATGAGGAAGATGGTCGTGTAGACGGCGATCCAGACGCCGTCGACGAAGTGCCAGTAGTAGCCACCGACCTCGACGGCCTGGTGGCGCGTCGTCGAGAAGCGCCCGCGCGTCGCACGCAGCAGCAGCGCGCCCAGGAGGCCCAGGCCGATCAGGACGTGGAGGGCGTGGAAGCCCGTCAGCGTGTAGAAGATCGAGCCATAGGCGTGCTCCCACGGGCGAAACGTCGCGTGCGTCCACTCCCAGGCGGTGATGCCCAGGAAGGCGGCCCCCAGGGCGATCGTCGCCCCCAGCCAGCGCGCCAGGCCGCCCTGGCTGCCGCGCCGGATGGCCGCCGTCGCCGCGTGCATCGTCACGCTGCTGCTCAGCAGCAGGACGGTATTCACCGTCACCAGGCCGAGCGCCAGGTGCACGTTCGCCGGTGGCCACTGGGGGAGCGTATAGGCGCGCAGGTAGTAGTAGATGATGAACAGCGAGCCGAAGAGGAACGTCTCGGAGACGAGAAAGAGCACCATCCCCAGCCCACTGGGCGTGGCCAGGGGTCTCGGGCGGATAGCCGCTTCGTGCGCGTGCAATGCGGTCCTCCTCTTGGCGGTTGCCCCAACTGGCGGGGCAGCCCCGCCCCACCCCGAAAAAGGTCCCCAGAGGTCGCCGCTGGCGACCTCTGGACGTCACCGTCCGGCCCTGCCCTCCGGCGCGCGCCCCCGCCCCACCCTCCCCCTCTCCCGCAAGCGGGAGAGGGGGCCGGGGGGTGAGGCCACCCCGGCCCTCAGCGCCGCGGCGGGGGCTCGTCGTCGCGCTCCGCCCCGGCGATCGGCGCCAGGCCGTAGGCCGGCGCCCTGGCGGTGGCGTAGTCATACGGGTCGCCGACGACGCGCGGCGGCACGGCCCAGGTCTCCGTCGGCGCCGGGCTGGGCAGCAGCGCCCACTCCAGCGAGCGCGACTCCCACGGGTTGGCCGTGGCCCGCGCGCCACGCCAGGCGCTCAGCGCGAGATTCAACAGCCCGATGAGCACCGCCGCGGCGACGACGAAGGCCCCGACGGTCGAGAGCACGGCCCACGGCTCCCAGCCGAGGCCCGCATCGTAGTCCTCCACCCGCCGGCGCATGCCCATGAGCCCGATGTTGAACATCCCCAGCGTCGTCGTGAGAAAGCCGATGAGCATGAGCCAGAAGTGCGCCTGCCCCCAGCGCTCGCTGTACATCCGCCCGGTGGCCTTCGGGAACCAGTAGTAGACCGCGGCGAAGAAGGCGAAGACGAAGGTCATCAGCGTGTGGTGGAAGTGGGCCACCACGAAGTACGTGTCGTTCAGGTGGAGGTCGAGCACGGCGGAGGCGAGCGGCAGCCCGGTCAGCCCGCCGACCAGGAACACGACGATGCCACCGAGCACGAATAGGGCCGGGGTCGGCAGGACGAGGCGCCCCATCCACAGCGTGCCCAGCCAGGTGAGGAAGATCAGCCCCGTCGGCACCGACACCAGCTCCGTGCCGACGATCATCGGCACGTAGAGCGGCTGCTCCAGGCCTGCCGGGTACAGGTGGTGGCCCCACACCACGCTACCGATGCCCACGATGGCCAGCGCCGCCCACACGGTGGGGCGATAGGCGAAGAGCGGCTTGCGCGCGAAGACCGGGAGCAGCTCCGTCAGGACGCCCCACGTCGGCAGGGCGAAGATGTACACCGCGGGATGCGAGTAGGCCCAGAAGAGGTGCTGGAACAAGAGGGCATTGCCGCCCTTCGCCGGGCTGTAAAAGGCCATGCCCAAGGCCCGCTCCAGGAGCAGCGTCGCCAGGCTGGTGGCCACGAACTGGGTGACGGTCAGCGACAGCAGGGCCATCGCCAGCGTGAACCAGACGAGGATGGGCATCCGGCCGAGGCGCATGCCGGGCGCGCGGTGCTTGACGATCGTGACGATGAAGTTCACGGCGCTTAGGATGGAGGAGAGGCCGACCAGATAGAAGCCCATGATGAAGACCGTCAGCCCGCCGAGGCGCGGCTGCGTCGACAGCGGCGGATAGACCGTCCAGCCGGCATCGGCGCCGCCGACGAGGGTGAGCAGCAGCAGGACAGCCGCCGGCGGCCAGAGCCAGAAGGAGAGCGCGTTGAGCCGCGGGAAGGCCATGTCGTGGGCGCCGATGGCCAGCGGCAGCACATAGTTGACGACCCCCGCCGATCCGGCGAAGATCGTGCCCAGCATGATCAGCCCGTGCAGCGCCACGAGCGTGTTGTAGACATCCGGGCTCAGGAGCTGCTGCCCGGGCAGGGTCAGCTCCAGGCGCATGGCCAGCGCCAGCAGCCCGGCGACGGCAAAGATCAGCAAGGCCGTCACCGTGTACTGGATGCCGATCACCTTGTGGTTGGGATTGAACGACAGGTACGCCGTCCACGCTGGGCGATACGTGTGGTGCTCCGCGCCGTCGTCGGCCTGGCCGGCGGCCCAGCGCAGCCAGGAGCCGAAGGCCCCGAGGCCGAGCAGGAAGCCCAGCGTGCCCACGAGCCCGGCGACCAGCACGACGAGATCGCCCGTCGGCGGGAGGCCCAGCGACGACCGCAGGGCCGCCAGGCCCGCCGCCGCCAGCGCCGCGGCCAGGAGCCCGGCTATGGCCCCGCGCACCAGCCCCAGCGACAGAATGGCCATGGCCCACCTCCTATCCCTAACGATCCCTAGCGGTCCCTAGCGCCGCTGCTCAGCCAGCCAGCGCTGGAACTCGTCCGGCGTCACGACCCGCACCGGCGCCGCCATGAATGTGTGCGCCAGGCCGCAGGCCTCGGCGCAGACGGCCTTGAACTGCCCAAGGGCCGTCGGCACCACCCGCATCCGCGTCTCCATCCCCGGCAGCGCGTCGAACTTCATGCGAAACTCCGGCACAAACAGCGAGTGCACCACATCGCGCGACGTGAGGCGGAAGAGCACGGGCCGCTGCTGCTCCAGCACGGGCTGGGCCGTCCGCACGCCATACTGCGGGTACTCGAACTGCCAGGCCCACTGCGACGCCGTGACCTTGACCTCGAGCTCCGGCTGGGCATAGCCGGTACGCGGGCTGAAGACCTTGTCCAGCACGATGGCGGCGTCCAGCGCCGCGACGAGCACCAGCACGGTGGTGACGATGAGCCAGCCGCGCTCCAGAAGCGCGTTGCTGCGAAACGGCGCCCCCCGCTCCTCCGCGTGCCGGCGGCGGAAGACGAGCACGGAGTACACGAGGAAGACCAGCACGAGGCTGAAGACGATGCTCATGATGGCCAGGTAGGTCTTGAACAGCAGGTCCAGCTCCAGGGCCTCCCAGCTCGCCCTGGGCGGCGTGATGTCGATGACGAAGAACGACAGCGCCAGCACGGCGCCGAGCGCCAGGCCAATCACGGTGGCCCGCGCGAAGTGCTGCATCGCTCCCCCTCCTCGTACTGTGTGTCCCGTCC
>JACQUS010000172.1 GCA_016210125.1 Chloroflexota bacterium
GCTCGCAGGGCCGGCCGCGTGCTCGCAGGGCCGGCCACGTGCTCGCAGGGCCGGCCACGTGCCCGCAGGGCCGGCCGCGTGCTCGCAGGGCCGGCCGCGTGCTCGCAGGGCCGGCCGCGTGCTCGCAGGGCAGATTGAGATATACTGCATATACGAGTACTGAGGAACTGGATGATCCAGCAGAAGCTTCGGCGCGTGGGCAACAGCTATGTGGTAACCATACCCCGCGAGGAGGTCGAGCGGCTCGGCTTGAAGGAAGGCGAGTTACTTGCCGTCGAGGTGCGTCCGCTGGAGGTGCGCCCGGTGCTCGCGCCCGAGGTGGCCGCGGCGTTCGAGGCGAGCTGGCGGCGCAACGAGCACGGGTACTGCTACCTCGCAGATCGCTAAGCTGTGGGCGAGACGCGCTACCTGGGCCTCTTGGACGTGATCGCCCTCCACGCTGCGGTGATGGAGCGCACAGGACGCGCCCCAGCACCCTTGCGTTCCGAAGCACTGCTCGAATCAGCGATCATGCGGCCGCGGACGGCCGCTCACTACGAAGGCGCCGACCTGGTCCGGCAGTGCGTTCTTTTGGTAGTCGGCATCGCGCAGGCTCAAGCCTTCCTCGACGGCAACAAGCGCACGGCCTTCGCTGCCGCCGACGTGTTCCTTCGCCTCAACGGCCTCGCCTTCTCCGGTGACGCGCTTGACCTAGCGCAGCAGCTCGAGCGCATCGCAATGCGCAGCGGTAGTCTGGAGGAAGCGACGGCGGACGTCGAGGAATGGCTACGGGGCCGCGTCGCGCGCCTCTGACGGGCCCTCGACCACGCGCCCGCGCTGGACCGCAGCGTAGACGGCCAGGAGCGGCACCCCGTGGGCCTCGGCGGCGGCGCGGCAGGCCTCGTACTCCGGGGCCACGCGCACCGCGCCGCCGACCCGCGCCGCCTTGGCCGCCAGACGGCCATAGGGCGTCTCGACCACCAGCGGCCAGCGCGGGGCCTTGAGCCGCGCCACCTGCTGGACGCGCACGCCCAGCGTGGTCGTCTCGGCGAGCAGCAGCCGCGCCAGGCGCTCGGCGGCGTGCAGCGGCACGAGGGCCGTGACGACGATGCCCGGCCGCTGCTTCTTCATCTGCACGGCGTGCGTATAGACGTCGAGCGCTCCGGCCGCCCGCAGCCGCTCGACGGCGTAGCCGACCACCTCGCCGGGCGCGTCGTCGACAGTCGCTTCGAGCACCGCGATGGCGTCGCGCTCCAGGTCGTCGCCGGCCGCCGGCGCGCTCGCCTCGCCGATCCAGACGCGCACGGCATTGGGCCAGTCGAGCTCACGCTGGCCGAAGCCGTAGCCGACGCGCTGGAGGTACAGCTCCGGCGCCGAGAAGGTGCACAGCGTCGTCAGCAGCGCCGCACCGGTGGGCGTGAGCAGCTCCGCTGCGCCGGGACCTGGGCATGTGGGTGCGCTGGCGCGGCGCAGCAGCTCCAGCGTCGCCGGCCCTGGGATGGGTAGGAGGCCGTGCGCGCCCTGCACCCAGCCGCCGCCAGTCGGCAGCGCCGAGCAGGCGCAGACGCTCACGCCGAGCAGGTCCAGGGCGACGACGGCGCCCACGACGTCGACGATGGCGTCGACCGCGCCGACCTCGTGGAAGGCGACCTCGTCCGGCAGCGCTCCGTGGACGTGCGCCTCGGCCTCGGCCAGACGGCGGAAGACGGCCTCGACCCGCTCGCGCTGCCTGTCCGTCAGCCGGCCGCCGCGGACGAGGTCCAGCACGTCGGCCAGGCGGCGGTGCGCATGCTGCGGCGCGATGTCGACGGTGACCTGCGTGCCGGCCACCCCGCGGCGCACGACGCGCTCGGCGCGCAGGGCGTACCCGTCTAGCGGCAGCGTCGCCAGCGCGGCACGCAGCTCCTCCGCCGAGGCCCCGGCGTCCACCAGCGCGCCGAGGAGCATGTCGCCCGAAGCGCCGGAGAAGCAGTCGAAATAGGCGATCATCGGTGTGCTTTCCTGCCCGGCCTGCGGCTTCAGCTCGGCCGTCCATCGTCCACGAGCCACCGCTCGAAGAACAGCGCGCCTGGGATCGGGTTGTGGCAGTAAGGCGCGATCTCGACGAAGCCCAGCGCGCGATAGAGGGCGATATCCTCCGGCATCGTCCGGAGCGTGTCGAGGCGCATGGCGCGGTAGCCGAGCTGTCGAGCCTGGTCGACGATGGCATCGGCCAGGGCTCGGCCGATGCCCCGGCCACGAAACGCCGGGCAGACGTAGAGGCGCTTCATCTCGCACGTCACGCCGTCGAGGTCCCGCAGGGCCACACAGCCGGCGACCTGCGCCTCGCAGCGCGCCAGGAGCGGTCGACCGGACGGTGGCCCGTAGGCGCCGGGCATGCCCGCCAGCTCGCGCTCGAAGCCCTGAAAGCACAGGCTGATGCCGAGGGCGTCGGCATAGGCGACGAACAGGTCGCGCGCGGCAGCGACATCCTCCGCGTTTTCGGCCTGCACGATCCGCAGCATGCTCTGTCCCTCTGAGCCGCACCGCCGGCCGGTCCCACCCCGACCACGGGCCGGCGGGCGCGCCTGCCGGCAGCACCTGTCCGCCCGGCGCGCTGCGGCGCACCTAGCTGCCCGCGCCCGTGCTGCCGCGCGCGGCGGCTGCGCGGTTGGCGATGAGCGCCGCGGTGGCGCCGGCGCCGACGCCGTTGTCGACGTTGACCACCACCAGCCCGGGCACGCAGGTCTGGAGCATCGCCAGGAGCGCCGCCAGCCCCCGGCCGCCGGCGCCGTAGCCCACCGAGGTCGGCACGCCGATGACCGGGACGTCCACCAGGCCGGCCACGACCGACGGCAGCGCGCCGTCCATCCCCGCGGCGACGACGACGGCGTCAGCGCGCGCAGCACGAAGCTGCTCCAAGGGCTCGCCCAGTCGATGAATGCCGGCCACGCCGACGTCGTAGGCCACTAGCACGCGACAGCCCATCTCCGCGGCGATGACGCGCGCCTCCTCGGCAATCGGGACGTCGGCCGTCCCGGCGGTCAGCACACCGACCGTCCCGCCGGTCGGTGCCGGCCCGCCGGCCGCAGCGCGAACGACGACCATGCGTGCCAGGTCGTGCACGGTGACCGAGCAGTGGGCGAAGCGCAGCCGCAGCCGCCGGACGACGGCCGGGCGTGCACGGCTCACCAGGCAGCGGCCGGCGCGCTGGAGGAATGTAGCCACGATCTCCTCGACGTGCTCGCCGCGCTTGCCTTCGGCCAGGACGATCTCCGGCACACCCTTGCGCCGCTCGCGGTCCACGTCGAGGCGCGCGACCTGCGGGACGATGGGCGCACTGCTCGCGCGGCGGCTGACCAGCGCCTCCAGCGACCAGCCGTCCGGGCCCAGATCCATCGTCATCCCAGCCCCGCGCGCACGTCTGCTGTCATCATACTAGGTCCGGCCGTCGGCGCGCGGCAGCGGCATGGCCCGGCCTGTCCGACGCCACCTGCGCTGTCCCCGTGCCTGGCCGCAACCATCGCGGATGACGAGGGGAGTTCAGAGGGGGTTTCGCCCCCTCTGCGGTGCTCCCTTGGGGCGGGGTGGGGCAGCCCACAGGCGGGCGGGCGCCAGGCGTGGCCGCACGTCCGCGGCGCGCCGGGCGAGATCCTCGGCGCGGCCCTAGCCATCCGCGCCGCTCCTGGCGCATCATGGCCTCAGCACGCAGCCCGCGCGGGCCGAGGCGGACCATGACCCTAATGCCGCCCGATCGCGAGCGCTGGCGCCTGGCGCGGCAGCAGTTCCGTGCTGAGCGGGCGCGCGAGCGCCTCGATGAGGCGCTGGGCCGCGAGCTCGAGCGTCTGCCCCTCGCCGAGCGCATCGCCCTCGCGCTGCAGCTAGCGCGCGACGTAGTCGGCTTCGCCCTGCGCGACGCGCTGGAGGCGGAGACGCGCTATTCCCTTGCGGCCTCGTTCAGCGCCACCATCGCCGAGCGCGCGGGCGCCCTGGCTGAGCGCGCTACAGCGCTACTGGCGGAGCTCGACGCAGCGCTGGCCGCCGGCGAGGCGCTCCAGGCGGCGCCGGAGGACGAGTGGGCTAAGTGGTCGCCACCGGCCGTGGGCCCGCGGCCGCATGACAGGGAGATGACAGCGCAGGACATACCGAAAACAGAGGATTGACGCGTTGTCACAGCAGCGACTAGGATCAAGTGCCGACACAGGAGCCCGACCGTGGCGACGCTGCTGCAATCTCGCCCCCGGACGCGGCCGATGAGCGAGGCCGATGAGCTCCGGGAGGTGGTTGAGCGCTTCGAGTTTCTCGAGCGCCAGCTCCTGGCCCAGATGCGGGCCGACCTCGAAGGCGCCGCGGCGCGCCAGGTGCTCGCGCGGACAGACAACGTCGCCGCCGCACTCACACAGGCGCTCGCGGCGTCGGCGCGGGTGAGCAGGGCCGTCGAGTCGCCGGCCGGTGAGGAGGAAAGCCTGGCTGCCGTCCGCTCGCTTCACCAGGACATGGTCCGCACGTTCGGCTACGCCGCCCTCGGGCTGCTGGTGCTCGTGGTGCTGACCTTCATCTTCGTGATGAGCCGCTAGGTGCTATAGATGGCCGGGTCGCCGACTGCGCGCGGGCGGGCCGCCGAGCGCGACACGCAGTTCCTCTTCGAGGCACTGCGGCAGACCGAGCGGCACCTGCTCGACGAGCTGCGCAACGGCGTCATGGCGACGGTGGACGACCCGCAGAGTGTCAACGCGGAGCTGGAGGGCATCGGCGACCGCTTCGAGTTGCTCGGTCGCAAGATCACCAGCTTGCCCGACGCGCTCACCCATCAGCGCCGCGAGGTGCTCGTGCAGTTCGGCGGCCAGCTCCGCGACCTGCGCGGCGACCTCCGCGCCTACACGCTCATGATGAGCGTGGCCATCGCCCTCATCCTCCTGCTGATGATGGTGCTCCTCTTCTTCCGCCCGGCGTGACCCCGCTCGTCGACTGCCACAGCCACCTGGCACCCTACGATGACGACGCCGTCGCCGCCATGCTGACGCGCGCCGCAGCGGCCGGGGTCGGCTGGGTCGTCTGCGCCGGCGTCGACCTACCCAGCTCCGAGCGCGCCGTCGCCCTGGCGGAGCGCTGCCCGGGGCTGCTGGCCGCCGTCGGCCTGCACCCGACCCACCTGCGCGGCGACGAGGGCGTGGCCGAGCTGCGGGCGCTGGCCGCGCTGGCGCAGGCGCCGCGCGTAGTGGCGCTCAGCGAGGTGGGCCTGGATGGCGTCGAAGCGCGGGCACCGCTCGCCACGCAGCGGCACATCTTCGCCGAGCTGCTGCGGCTGGCGGCCGACGCCGACCTGCCGGTCATCTACCACGACCGCGCGGCCGGCGACGACGCGCTCGCGCTCCTGGTCGCCGAGGGCCTGGCAGAGCGGGCCGTCCGCCACTACTTCGTCGGCGGCCCGGCCGAGGCCGCGCCCGCGCTTGCGGCTGGCGTCTGCCTTTCGCTCGGCAAGCCGCTGGCCAAGGCCGACGCGGCCTACGATCCTTTACGCGAGGTCGCACGCTGCGCGCGGCTTGACCGCCTGCTGCTGGAGACGGACACCTACCCGCTGCCCGGGCGGACGACCGAGCCGGCTGACGCGCGGCAGGTCGCCGGAGCGCTGGCGGCGCTGCGCGGGCTGGCCGTGGCCGACGTGGCCGCGGCGACGACGGCCACGTTCGCCCGCCTCGCCGGCGCGCGCTGGACCGCCCTCCAGTCTTGGCGGCGCCGCTACAGGGCGATGAGGCTGCGCTCGTAGAGCCGCTGGTAGAGGCGCTCCCAGCGGCCGGGCGTCGGATCGAGCGCCCGCACGTCGGCGGCGAGCTGCTCGGCACTGCGCGGCGTCAGCACCAGTGACGCCAGCCGGCGCTCGTAGCGCGCTGCCAGGACCTCCTCAAGGTAGTCCAACTCGTGGCGCTGCGCCGGGGCGATGCTCCACACCAGCAGTAGATCGCACCGGCGCATCCACGCGCGCGTGTCGCGCGCGACGCGCTGCGCCAGGTCGAACTCCTTGCGCTGCGGGTCATCGGCAGCGGCTGACACGCGGGGGGCCTGCTGCCGGAGCTCGATCTCCACGTAGGCGTTGAGCGCGACGTCGCGCCAGGGGGCCAGGTACGACGAGACGAAGGGCCGGAAGGCTACCAATCCCTCCCGCATCATGCGCTCGACCCGCGCGCTGCGCTGCCGGTCGGCGCTGAAGATCAGCCAGCCGGTACCCTCGCGCACGCGGCTGTCCAGCGCTTCCACATAGGCAGCCAGGCGCGCCATGAGGTCGCGGTCCTGGAGCGAGAGACGATGGATGACGTAGCGCTCATCAAGCATGGCAGGGTCCTCCCACCGCTGAGGTCAGCGGACACGGGGCGGACGCCGAATACGCGTGCGGCCCGCTTGCACGATGATCAACAGCCCCGCCAGGTCTCGGCCTTGCAAGTCTATCAGTGCGTGCAGCAGGACGCGATTGACCTCTGCCGTCGGCACCTCATTTGGCAGGCGAACCACGATCAATCCCGCGTGCGGGTGAGCAGCATACGCTCGCACATTGGCGAAGCCCTTGTCCGCCGTGATGAGCGTCGCTCCAGACGCTTGGGCGTAAGCGAAAACCTCGGCGTCCGAATGCCCGCGCAGGCCCACATCTCGCACATCTACAGCGTCGTAGCCAGCATCGCGCAGGACGCGGGCTGACGAGCGCGGCAAGTTCTCGTCGAGCAGGAAGTGGCTCACTCAGGACACCGCCCGAATCTCCTCACCCTCTACGACGTCGGCGGCGTAGCGCAGCGCAGCCTGCACGTCGTCCAGCGTCAGGTCGTACTCGTCGGCAACCGCGTGCGGTGTCATCCCGCCCGCTAGCTTGCCCAGCACGAGCGCGACTGGCACGCGCGTCCCCTCGATGATCGGCTTGCCGAAGCATATCGCCGGGTCCACGACGATCCGAGGCGCAAGAGCGATGGCCATCGCGTCCTCCCAGCGCATGATAGCGCAAACGCGGACGCGGCCGCCGGAGAGGCGCGGCGCATGTGATTTCCGGCAATGGTATGATGCCCACAGCGCACGATGTATCCGCGCGCTGGCGACCATGCCGAGGGAGGAGCGCATGCTGGCCACCGAGCGCTACCCGCACGTCTTCTCGCCCTTCCGGATCGGCAGAGTTACGCTCCGCAACCGTATCTTCGTCCCCGCGCACACGACCAACTATGGCGAAGAGCACCTGCCGAGCGAACGCCACGTGGCCTACCACGCCGAGAAGGCCAAGGGCGGCGCGGGCCTTATCATCTTCGAGGCCATCCGCGTGCACCCGACGAGCATCGGCCGCGCCCACGGCGTCATCGGCTACGACCCGCGCTGCGTCGAGCGCTTCCGCCGCGTCGTCGACGCCGTGCATGCCGAGGGCGTGCCGCTGTTCGGCCAGATCGTGCACACCGGCCGCCACGCCGAGGGCTACCTCGGCCGCACCGCTACGTGGGGCGCGTCGCCGATCCCCTGGGCGCCCAACGGACCGATCCCGCACGCCATGACGCCGGAGGACATGCAGGAGGCCATCGCCGGGCATGTCACGACGGCGCTGCACCTGCGCGAGGCCGGGCTGGACGGCCTGGAGGTGCACTTCGGCCACGGCCACCTGCTCCAGCAGTTCATGTCGCCCATATCCAACCAGCGCACTGACGAGTACGGCGGCAGCGAGAAGAACCGCCTGCGCTTTCCCCTGGCCGTCATTCGCGCCGTGCGCCAGGCCCTCGGCCCCGACTTCCCGCTTGGCATCCGCATCAGCGCCGAGGAGTTCATGCC
>JACQUS010000173.1 GCA_016210125.1 Chloroflexota bacterium
CCGCACCGCGGCACCGTCGTGCAGCCGGAGACGATCATCGCCGACGGGAAGGGTGTGACGCAAGCTCCAGGAGTTGCGCATGTCGCCGCGCGACGCCAGCGGTGAATGAAAAGCGGCTGCGCCGCACGGAGAGGGACCTCACCCCTGGCCCCCTCTCCGACTCGGAGAGGGGGAGCAGAGCGGGCGGGGAGTCCAGAGGTCGCCTGAGGCGACCTCTGGGAACCTCTTTATGGGAACCTCTTTGTGGGAACCTCTTTAATGGGAACCTCTTTGGGGCGGGGCGGGGTAGCCGCCCAGAGGGGAATTTTCGCAGGGGTGCAGAGGGGCTTCGCCCCTCTGCGGCACGCACCTGGGGCGGGACGGGGCCGCTCGTGCCGCAGAGGGCGGGAACGCGGCTTATGGCCGCGCCGCGACAGGCTGCGCCGCGGCCACCGCCGCCGGCACGGCCAGGCTGAACTGCGCGCCGCCGTCTGGCGACTCGCCAACCCAGATGCGCCCGCCGTGGCGCTCGACCACCAGCCGGGCGAACGCCAGGCCCAGACCTGACCCGGCACGCGCGCAGCGCCCCTGCACGAAGCGCTCGAAGATGCGCTCGCGCTCCTCCGGCGGGACGCCCGGCCCGTCGTCCTCGACTTGAAACACTACCGCACCGCCGAGCAGCCGACCGGCTCGCAAGCGCACGCGTGCCGTCGGGCCGGCGTGCTGGTAGGCATTGGCGATCAAATTGGCCAGCGCCCGCAGCATCAGGCCGCGGTCCACGAGCACGGGCGGGAGGTCCGGCTCGATGGCGATCTCAGGGGGACGGGCGGTGGGACTGACGGCGGCATCGCGGGCGCTCCGCACGAGGTCGGCCGGCTGCACGGCGGCGCGCTCGAGCGGCAGGACGCCGTGCTCCAAGCGAAACGTGTCGACCACGTCGCCGGCCAGCACCTCTAGCCGCTGCGCCGCGGCCGCGAGCTGCCGCACGACGTCGGCCTGCCTCGGCTGGAGCGCTCCGAAGCGTCCCAGCTCCAGCAGCTCAGCAAAGCCGACGACGACGCCGATCGGCTGCTTGAGGTCGTGGACGATCGTCTGCGTGAGGAACTCCTTGGCCTCGGCCAGCGCCCGCTCGCGCGCCGCCAGCGCCTCGGCGGCCTCGCGTGCGGCTTGCTCCTGGCGGTAGAGGCGGTCCAGCTCGGCCGTGACCTCGTTGGCCTTGGTCACGAGCGCGCCGAGCTCATCGCGGTTGGCGGCCCAGATGCGCCCGCTGAAGTCGCCGCTGGCGAGCTGCGTCAGGTGGCCGGCCACCAGCCCGACGGGCCGCGTGATCGCTTGCGCGGCGACGCGGCCCAGCAGCAGCCCGCTCGCCACCGTCAGCACGACGAGCGCCATGAGGGCGAAGAGGCTGTTATGGTGCGCCAGATCGGTGGCGTCGACCGCCGCGCGCGTGTCGCGCCGCACGGCCTCTGCCAGGGCGCTCAGCGCGGCGCGCGCGAAGAGCAGGTCCACGGTCTCCGTCTCCGGATCGCCGGTCGCGGCCAGCGCGCTCTGGGCAGCCAGCACCCGGCCCAGAAGCGGCTCGTAACGCTGCGCCGTCTCCGTCATCGCCGGGCGCGACACCCAGATACCCTGGTGCTGCGGCGCGGCGTGCAGATGGGCGATGACGCCGGCCACGCGCTCGCGCGCGGCGACGAGGCCCGCGGTCTCCCGCGCGGCTCCCACGGACGACCCGTCGCGCGCCGAGCGCGCCAGCGCGGCCTCCTGCTCGTCGAGCGCGCGCGTGAGGTCGCCGACGTGCTCGCCCCAGTGGAGCTGCCACTGGAAGACGTGCCCGCGCAGGTGCATGTCCTCGATGACGGCGAAGGAGATCCAGCCGACCCCTGCCGTGAGCGCGGCGTGTAGCAGGAGCAGGGTCAGCATCTTGGTCCGCACCGGCGCCGGCAAGGCGGCCGCCAGTCGCTCCAGCGCCGCGGCCAGCTTGGCCTGCGGGCCGAAGAGGGCCGTATAGCCGGCGGCGAGCGCGAGCCCCAGGAGGGGCTGAAGGACCAGGAGGTAGTGCAGCGGCCACGACAGGAAGGGTACGAGCTGCGGCCGCGGGAGTGCGGGCACCGGGGGACTGCTCGCCGGCGCGACGAAGCTCCAGCGCACCTCGCCGAGCAGATGCACCGCGCCGGCGAAGACCAGTGTCGCGGCCACGGCCGACACGGCGCCGCCGACGAGGCCCAGCTTCGCCGCCTCGCGGACGGTGAGCGCCGGGACCGCTGCCAGCGGCCCCACCGCCAGCAGCAGCACGAGAGCCAGGGGATACGAGAGCGCCAGGGCGGGAACGGCACGCAGGAGCACCACCAGCGCCAACACCGACAGGGAGACGGCGACGCCGACGCGCAGGGCATGCGCGACCGGGCACACGGGCGCCTCTGGCGCTGCGGAGTGCTGAGAAATTCGCAGCCCGGTTTCATCGACCACGGCTCACCTCGCCGGCAGCAACAGCGCTGCGGCCACGCCAACCTTCGCCGGCCGCGCTGCGGTCTATGCTGCGGCTAGACCGGTGCGCGGCTGCCTCCCACCCCACCCAAGAGAGGATGCGAACCGGGCTTCGCTACCTTTGCAATCCTCTCTTCTGATGCCGCTCTGATGCCGCTATGGTCGCCCCTCGCGGCGATGACCAACTCATACCAGCCTACGCGCAACCCACGCGGTCGGATGTATTGTCAACGGTCAGGCAGCGCCGCCGGCCGACGGCCGGCGTGCTACACTCTGGCGCTGAGACGACGCGAGGAGGGCAGCCTGCTATGGCGCGCGAGTATATCTCCGTGACCGTCGAGGGTCACGTAGCGCGAGTCACGATGAATCGTCCGCCGGTCAACGCCATCCACCAGCAGTTCGCCGACGAGCTGTTCGACGCCTTTGCCGAGGTCTACGTCGAGCACGAGAACGTGCGCGCCGTGATCCTCGCCAGCGCGCTGGAGCGCGCGTTCAGCGCCGGAGCCGACGTCAAGGCCTTCCCGTCGCTCACGCCGCGCGGCCACCATGTACGCTACGTGCGGCTCCGGGCGCTGATGGACTGGCTCTACGAGTTTCCGCTGCCGACGGTGGCGGCCGTCGACGGCTTCGCCCTCGGCGGCGGGATGGTGCTCGCCGCGCTGTGCGACGTGCGCGTGGCCACCGAGCGGGCGGTCTTCGGCGTGCCGGAGATCGTCGTGGGGTCGATCGGCGGGCTGGGGCACACGGCGCGCATGCTCCCGCAGGGCTACGCCCGCTGGCTGGGGTACACCGGCCGCCAGGTGCCGGCGGCCGAGCTCTACCGCCTCGGCGCGCTCCAGCGCCTCGTCCGGCCGGAGGAGCTGCTGCCGGCGGCGCGCGAGATCGCCAACGAGATTGCCCAGCAGTCGCCGCTGGCCCTGCGCTTCGCCAAGTCGGCGTTCAACCTCGCGGAGGTGCTGCCGGCCACGCTGTCGGTAGCCAACGAGTTCCGCTACTCCGCGATCATGCGCGGCACCGCTGACGCCGCCGAGGCGCAGCGCGCCTTTGTCGAGAAGCGCAAGCCGGTGTATCAGGGTCGGTAGCCATCGGCGGCGCCAGACATTAGGCGTCGCCTCGCTGAGCGGCATGTGCTATGCTCGCCAGCATCGCGTTCGAGAGGAGGAATTCCCGTGCGACACGGTGCACCCATACTCATCGCAGTCGCCGTCGCCCTGGCGTTGGTCGCCGGCTGCGGCGCTGCCGGGCCGGCGGCCGCTCCGGGGCAACAGCCGGCGGCGGCCGACAAAGGGGCCGCCGCGCCTGCCGCTGCGGCGCAGAGCGCGGCCAAGCCGGCCGCTCCCGCGGCGGCGACCGCCGAGGACAAGCTGGCCAAGGCCAAGGCCGAAGGGAAGGTCATCTGGTACAGCTCGCTAGCCCAGAAGGACGCCGAGCAGATCGCCAAGAACTTCGAGCAGAAGACCGGCATTAAGGTGGAGCTCAACCGGCTCTCGGCCGGTGCGGCGTGGGATCGCGTCTACCGCGAGAAGCGGGCCAACATCGACGCCGTGGACGTCCTCGACAGCGGCGGGCCATGGTACCACCTCCAGGCGAAGCAGGAGGGCCTGCTGGCGAAGTACACCCCGGAGGGCGTCGAGGCCATCGCCAAGGACTTCCGCGATCCCGACGGCGTCTTCACGCAGGGCTGGCTCGGCGAGGTGCCGCTGGTCTACAACACCAAGAACGTGGCGGCGGCCGACGTTCCCAAGAGCTACAAGGACGCAGCCGATCCGAAGTGGAAGGGCCGGATCGCGCACGCCAGCCCGATCCACAGCGGCTCGGCCCTCGACCAGGCGGTGCAGCTCGTCAAGCTCTACGGCTGGGACTACTATCAGAAGCTGAAGGCCAACGACGTGCTCATCGTGCGCTCGCACCTCGCTCCGGTGGAGCTAGTGGTGTCGGGCGAGCGCCACTTCGGCGTCGGCAACACCGCTTCCGCGGCGTACCTGGCCAAGGCGCAGGGCAACCCGGTCGAGATTGTCTGGCCCACCGAGGGCGTCATCCCAAGCCAGATCTCGACCTCGATCTTCGCGAAGGCGCCCCATCCCAACGCCGCCAGGGTCTTCGTGGACTACCTCCTGTCGAAGGAAAGCCTGCAGTACCTGGCGCAGCAGTGGTGGACGGTGACGCACACGGATGTGACGCCGCCGGCCGGCAAGCCGAAAGTCAACGAGATCAAGTTCTACTTCAACGACTACATCCAACTCATCAAGGAGCAGGAGGCGTTCAAGGGCAAGTTGAGCGACCTCTTCGGCGGCTAGCGCCCAGCCCCGCGCCAGGGCGTCGGCGCTGCCTGCGCCCGGCGCGGCTGTGCGTGGTAGGCAGGAGGATCGGGGAGCATGGCAGACAAGGCCCTGAGCGGCGTGCGCGTGGTCGACCTGGCGAGCTGGATCGCGGCGCCGTTCGCCGCGACGCTGCTAGCAGAGTTCGGCGCCGAGGTCATCAAGGTCGAGCACCCGCAGCGCGGCGACGCGCAGCGTGGCCTCCAGCCCTTCCTCGACGACCACTCGCTCTACTGGTCGGTCTGCGCGCGCAACAAGAAGTGCGTCACCTGCGACCTCAGCACGCCGCAGGGCCAGGAGATCGTCAAGCAGCTCGCGAAGGTCAGCGACGTGGTCGTCGAGAACTTCCGGCCGGGCACGCTCGAGCGCTGGGGCCTCGGCTGGGAGGACCTGCGCGCGATCAAGCCCGCGCTGGTGATGCTGCGCGCGACGGCCTACGGCCAGGACGGCCCGTACCGCGACTACCCCGGCTTCGGCAGCGCGGCCGAGGGCATCAGCGGGGCCACCTACATCACCGGCTACCCCGACCAGCCGCCCGTGCGGCCGTGCTTTCCTATGGGTGACTACGTCACCGGCCTCTTCGGGGCTTTCAGCGTCATGGTCGCCCTGTACTACCGCGACGTGAACGGCGGCAAGGGCCAGTGGATCGACGCCGCCATCTACGAGTCGCTCTTCCGCGTCCTCGAGTTCCTGTTCGTCGAATACGACCGGCTCGGCGAGGTGCGCGAGCGCACGGGCAACCTCGTGCCCGGCACCGCGCCGTCCGATGCGTTCCAGTCGAAGGACGGCAAGTGGATCTCCTTCCGCGCCGCCTCGGACTTCATGTTCGCGCGTTTTAGCAAGCTCATCGACCGCCAGGACCTGCTCCAGGACCCGCGCTACGCGACGATGAAGCAGCGCTGGGAGAACCGCGAGCCGCTCCACGCGCTGGTCCGCGAGTGGATCGCGCAGCGCGACACGCGGGAGATCACCGCGGTGCTGAACGAGGCTGGGGTGCCGGCGATGCCGATCTACAGCGTGGCCGACATCGCCGAGGACCCGCACTTCCGCGCGCGCAACATGATCATCGAGGTGGCCGATAAGCTGCTCGGCCCTCTGCGCATGCAGGCCGTCGTGCCCAAGCTGTCCGAGACGCCAGGAACCGTCGAGTGGCCGGGGCCGCAGCAGCTCGGCGAGCACAACCAGGAGGTCTACTGCGGCCTCCTTGGCTACAGCGCGGCCGACCTAGCGGCGCTGAAAGCCGCCGGCGTGGTCTAGCCCGCGAAGATCGCGCCGTAGACCCGCCACCAGCGCGTGGCCTCGGCCCGCGCTGTCGGGTCGACCAGGCCGCGGACGCCGGCCGCGGCCACGCGCGCCAGCAGGCCGACGCGGACGATGGCCCGCGCGATGGCGCGCCGCACGGGGCCGTAGTGGCGCTCCAGCAGGCGCAGCCGGCTGCGATACAGCGCGACGAACATCGCCTCCGGCGCCTGCCGCGTGCTCTGCCCGCCGTAGTGCACGACGACCGCCTGCGGCACGTGGTAGACCTCCCAGCCGGCACGCCGTGCCCGCCAGCACCAGTCCACCTCCTCGCAGTAGATGAAGTAGCCCTCGTCCAGCGGGCCGACGGCCTCCAGCGCTTCGCGCCGCAAGAGCACGCAGGCGCCCAGCGGGTGGTCGATGCGCAACGGCCGGCCACGCTGCTCGGCCGGGTAGCGACCATTCAGCCGCGACTCCATCAGCCGCGGGTGCAGCGGGAAAAGGTCGAGGAAGAACATCGGGAGAGTCGGAAAGCGAAAGCAGGCGCGCTGGGGCGTGCCGTCCGGATTGCGCAGCGCCGGACCGACGGCCGCGGCGTCGGGGTGGCTGCCGAGGAAGGCCAGCAGCGCCGCCAGCGCGCCGGGCTGCGGCTCGGCGTCCGGATTCAGCAGCAGCAGGGCGCGCCCGCGCGCCAGCGCGAGCCCCTGGTTCGTCGCCCGCGCGAAGCCGACGTTGGCCTCGTTGGCGACCAAGCACACCTGCGGGAAGCGTTCGCGCACCAGCGCCCTGCTGCCGTCGGTCGAGGCGTTGTCCACGACGACGACCTCGTGGCCGCCGGGCACGCGCTCGGCCAGCACGGCCGCCAGGCAGCGCTCCAGCAGCGGCGCGACGTTGTAGCTGACGACGACGATCGACAGGGCCGGCGTATCCACGGCTACTGCGCCAGCTCCACGACCTGCGCGCCGGTGCGCTCGACGTGGTAGCTGGCGCCTTCGCGGATGAGCGCGGCATAGACGCGCAGCGTGCGGTAGGGCTCGCGCAGGCGCACGTAGCCGACGACGGTCGTCTCCTCACCCGGCTGGAGGTCGCGGCCGAG
>JACQUS010000018.1 GCA_016210125.1 Chloroflexota bacterium
CCTCGACCGTGGCGGTTGGAGGTCCCGCTGCCGGGGTCGTAGGGGCGCAGCGCGCCTCGCGTCTGCCGGCCAAGCGTCCTATCGTCCGCCCCTAGAAGCCGGCCGTGCGCACAGTATAGCGCGCGGGGCGGCGTGGTATCATCGGACTAGAATGGACACCTCAGACAGCAACGGCGATCCCCTGCGGCGCCTCGTCCTCCCGAGCATGCCCTGGCCGCCGCAGGAGCCACGCCACTGCCTGCGCTGCGGTGCGGCCGGCCTGCGCGAGGTGAGCCGGCTCGGCGACGAGCGGCCGCGGCCGGCCTGCCCAGTCTGCGGCGCGGTCTTCTTCTACAACGTCAAGGCCGTCGTCGGCACGCTGCCGGTGGTCGACGATCGCGTCCTGCTCATCCGCCGCGGCATCCCGCCACGCTTGGGCACGTGGAGCTACCCGGGCGGCTACCTCGAGCTGGGCGAGACGGTCGAGGACGGAGCGCGCCGCGAGACGCACGAGGAGACCGGGCTGCACGTGGCGCTGGACCGCTGTCTCGGCGTATTCTCCCGGCCGACGGCGGGCATCGTCGTCATCCTCTACACGGCGCGCGTCGTCGCCGGCGAGCCATGCCCCTGCCCCGAGGTGACCGACCTGCGCCTGTTCCGCGCGGACGAGATTCCGTGGCCCGACCTGGCCTTCCCGACGACGACGTGGGGCCTGCAGGCTTGGCTCGACCGCGCCACGCGCCCGGCGTGACACTCGCGGCGAAACGCCGCAGCGGCGATGGCGCCCGGCAGCGCTCATCCGAGATGCGTGGTCTGTGGCCAGTGGTCTGCTGGACTGTCATGCTGAGCCGGAGCGCAGCGGAGGCGAAGAATCCGTGGCTCTTCCTCGGCGAATAGGTTGCGGATGCTTCGCTCCCTACGGTCGCTCAGCATGACAGTACCCCAAACTTCGCATGTCACAGAGCACTACGCAGCGCGCGGGGCGCGGCCGGGGAGACGGAAAAGTCGACCCAGCTCCCCGTTCTCCCAGACAACGAGCAACTGCGCGGCGTTGAAGATCGACGAGTACGTCCCGCTCACGATGCCGATCAGCAGCGCCAGGGCGAAGTCGCGGGTCGTCACGCCGCCGAAGAGCAGCAGCGCCATCACCGTGAGCACGACGGTGAGGGACGTGTTGATCGAGCGCACCAGCGTCTGCGCGATGCTATGATTGACGACCTCCTCGAAGCTCTCGGGCCCGTGGCGCAGCATGTTCTCGCGGATGCGGTCGAAGACGACGATGGTGTCGTGCACCGAGAAGCCGAGGACGGTCAGCACGGCGGTGACGAACATGGCGTTGACTTCGAATCCGAAGAGCTTGCCGATGATCGAGAACGAGCCCAAGAGCACCAGCGCGTCGTGCAGCAGGGCCACGATAGCACAGGCGCCCCAGCGGAACGGGCCGGGCATGCGTCGGAAGGCCCAGGCCAGGTAGAGCAAAATGCCCCCCGATGCCATGGCGACGGCCAGCATAGCCCGCTGGCCGATCTCCGCGCTGATGGCCGGGCCGACGGACTCGAAGCTCTCCTCCTCGAACGGTGCGACGCGCTCGCGCAGCGCGGTGGCGAGGCGCTCCTTCTCGTCGGTCGCGGCGTCGACCGCCTTGGTGCGGATCTGGATGCGATTACCCTCCAGGGTCTGCACCTGGGCGTCGGTGTGACCAAACTGCTGGAAGACGGCCTGGACGTCGGCCGCGCTGGCCGGCTGCTCCAGCCGCAGGCGCCACATGGTCCCGCCTGTAAAGTCGACGCCGAGCCGCAGCCCCGGCGGCACCAGCAGCGACACGACGCCCGGCAGAATGAACATTGCTGAGAGGAGGAAGTAGAAGTAGCGCTTGCCGACGAAGTCGATCACCCTGAGCTCCTGCGCGATCGGACTGTATGCAAGTCTAGCATGTAGCCAGCGCGCGCAGCCGGGCGACGTTCTCGGCGTCGGGCCCGTCGCCCTTGATCCCCGGGACCTCCAGCACCCAGGGCTGCGTTCGCAGCAGCGGGTCGCTGGCGAGCAGTCGGAGGCCGGCCGCGCCGATCTCGCCGTCGCCGATGTTGGCGTGTCGGTCGCGACGGCTGCCTTGTGGGGTCTGCGAGTCGTTGGCGTGGACGACCAGCAGCCGCTTGGCGCCGACCTGCTCCAGTTCGCCCACTAGCGCCGCGAGGCCATCTGGCGTCGTCACGGCGTAGCCGGCCTCGAAGGCGTGGGCCGTGTCGAGGCAGATGCCCAGGCGCGGATCGCCGCGTGCCGCGGCCAGCAGCTCACCCAGCTCGGCCACCTGCCGGCCCAAGCGGTTGCCGCTGCCGGCGTCGTTCTCCAAGATCAGCCGCGCGCTGCCGCTGTGCGCGTCCAAGACGCGCCGCAGCGCCTCCGCAACGCGCGCTGGCCCAGCGGCGCGCTCGGCATCGCCAGGCCCGGGCGAGCCGAGGTGCACGATGACGCCCACGGCATCCAGCCGATTGGCCCAAGCGAGCTGGCGCACCATCGTCTGCACCGAGCGCGCCCACAGGTCGTCGCGCAGCGCAGCGAGGTTGACGAGGTATGGCGCGTGGATGAACAGCGGGCCGATCCGGTGCTCGGCTAGCGCGGCGCGGAGCGCCTGCACCTCGTCGTCGCCGTAACGCGGCTCGGCCCACTGCTGCGGCGCGCCGACGAAGATCTGGACACACTGCGCGCCGATGGCCAGCGCACGCTCGGCCGCGGTCGCCAGGCCACCGGCGGTCGAGACGTGTGCCCCGACGCAGAGGGGCGGCACCGCCGTGCTCACCGCCGGCGCCTTGCCCGACGCGGCTGCGCGGAGCGGGCGCCGCGGTCCAGGGCCAGAGGCGTCACGCGCATCAGCATCCCCACTTTAGCATCCCCATTAGCATCCCACGGCCCAGTGCACCGTCGAGGCGCGTGTCTGGCGAGCGTACGGCGGCGTTGGTTGGGGTGTCAAGCACAAGGTATAATGCGTCTGGATCGTCTGTTCGGCGGTGCGGGCGCGCTGCTGCCCGCCGGGCGAGGGCGCGGCCGACGTCGATCCGGAGGGCTACCATCGAGCGCGTCATCGCTCCGGAGAGTCGCGTGGAGGAGCAGGACTATGAGGCCACGCTCCGCCCGCGGTGGCTGCGCGAGTATCTCGGGCAGGAGAAGGTCAAGGAGAACCTCGGCATTCTCATCACCGCGAGCAAGGCCCGCGGCGAGCCCCTCGACCACGTCCTGCTCTACGGACCGCCCGGCCTCGGCAAGACGACGCTGGCGACGGTCATCGCCAACGAGATGGGCGTCGACTTCCGCATCACTTCCGGACCGGCGATCACCATCCCGGGCGACCTGGCCTCGACGCTCACCGGTCTCAAGGCCGGCGACGTGCTGTTCATCGACGAGGTGCATCGGCTGAACCGCCTCGTCGAGGAGGCGCTCTACCCGGCGATGGAGGACTTCGCCTGGGATATGGTGCTTGGCAAGGGCCCAGGCGCCAGGACGGTGCGCTTGCACCTCCAGCACTTCACCGTCATCGGCGCGACGACGCGCTACGCGCTGCTGTCCGCGCCGCTCCGTGACCGCTTCGGGGCCACTTTCCGCCTTGACTACTACTCGCAGGCAGCGATGGAGCAGATCGTCGCCCGTTCGGCACGCATCCTCGGCGTGCCCATCGAGCCGGAAGCGGTGACCGAGATCGCCCGCTGCGCCCGCGGCACGCCGCGCGTCGCCAACCGTTTGCTGCGGCGCGTGCGCGACTACGCCGAGGTGCGCGCCGACGGCCGCGTCGCGCTCCAGGTGGCGCAGGACGCGCTCGGCATGCTGGAGATCGACGCGCTGGGCCTCGATGAGATCGACCGCCGCGTCCTCCACGTGATCGCCGAGAAGTACGACGGCGGGCCGGTGGGCCTGGAGACATTGGCGGCGGCCGTCGGCGAGGAGGCCGACACGATCATGGACGTGTACGAGCCATATCTGCTCCAGCTCGGCTTCCTCCAGCGCACGCCCCGCGGACGGACGCTGACCCCGGCCGGCTACCGCCACCTCGGCCTGCCGCCCAAGCCCCAGGCGGGCCCGCAGCTCTCGCTGCTTTGAGCCCGCCCGACATGGCTGCGTATCGGCTGCTGGTCATCGACATCGACGGGACGCTGCTCGACGGCCGCTCGACGCTCGGCCCGCGCACGCGCGAGGCGCTGCGCCGCGCCGTGGCCGGCGGGGCCATCGTCACCCTGGCGACCGGCCGGCGGACGCACAGCGCGCGGTCGATCATCGCCGAGCTGGGCGTCGGCGTGCCGGTCATCCTCCATAACGGCGCGCTGATCTACGACACGGCGCGCGACGAGGTGCTCTACGATCGCCACCTGCCGCTGCCGGTGGCACGCGAGGTGGTCGAGCTGATCGTCGCCGGCGGCTTCCAGCCAGTGGCCTACGAGAACGCCTTCCGCGGCGAGCGGCTGTTCGCCGGCCCGCCCGAGCACGACAGCCGGCTCACGGCGCTCTACCTCCAGAACGCCGGCGACGTGGTGGTCCGCCGGCCGTACGCCGTGCTGCTCTGCGACGCCGACGGCGCCCCCCTGCGCGGGGGGGTGATGGACGTGGCGCCGCGCGTCCTGGAGCTCGCCGCGCGGCTGGCGCGCGTCGCCGGCTGCCGGCCGCTGGTCAACAC
>JACQUS010000181.1 GCA_016210125.1 Chloroflexota bacterium
CGCTGCGCGCCGCCCATGGTGAGGAGTAGAGCGGCATGCAGCCTGGACAGAATCTGGAGTACTTGCTGGTCGCCTTTGGGCTCGTCTGGCTCGTGTTCTTCGGCTACGCCGTCGTGCTGGCGCGGCAGGTGGTCCAGCTTCGCCATGAGGTCGAGGACCTGCGTGGCGAGGCGGAGCGGCGGGGGCAGGGGTAGACGCGCTGTCCGGCCAGTGCCCAGGGTAAGCGAGTTGAGAAGGAGCTGATCCGCGGAACGTAGGGGCGCGGTTACCGCGCCCCTACGTTATGGGCGACCGCGGAGCGTCTCGCGGCCCGGCGAGCGCCTGGCGCGCCCTCGCCAATAGAATCGGCCCGAACGGTAAGGGTGATGCTGGTCATCGGCGTCGACATCGGTGGGACGTTCACCGACCTAGTGGCCTACGACGGCCAGACTGGGCGCACGCTGTTCAGCAAGAGCCCGACGACGCCGGGCGATTTGAGCCGCGGCATCCTCCAGGCGCTCGACAAGGCGGGCATCCACCTGCGCGACGCGGCGACCATCAAGCATGGGACCACGGTGGTCATCAACACCGTCCTGGAGGGCACCGGGGCGCGCGTCGGTCTGGTGACCACCCGCGGCTTCCGCGACATCTTGGAGATCGGCCGCGGCAACCGTCCCGAGCCGTTCAACCTGCATTTCCGCCGCCTGCCGCCGCTGGTGCCGCGGCACCTGCGCACGGAGGTCTCCGAGCGCGTCCTGCCCGGCGGCGTCGTGCTGGAGCCGCCGAACGTGGCGGACCTCGCGCGCGCCGCGGAGTACCTCCGCGGCGCGGGCATCGAGGCTGTGGCCGTGGCCTTCCTGCACGCCTACGCCAATCCGGCTCACGAGGCGCTCGCGGCGGCCTTCCTGGCCGAGCGCGGGTTCGCCTACGTCTCGGTCTCCAGCGACCTCTCGCGGGAGTGGCGCGAGTACGAGCGCACGTCGACGGCCGTGCTCAATGCCTACGTCATGCCGCGCGTCGCCGGCTACCTCGAGCGGCTGGAAGCAGCGCTCCGCGAGCAGGGCTTCGGCGGCCGGCTGTTCATGATGGAGTCCAACGGCGGCGTGATGTCGCTGGCGACGGCGCGGCGGAAGCCGATTTACCTCGTCGAGTCCGGCCCCGTCGCCGGGGTTACCGGGGCCGTGGCGCTGGCCGCCCAGGCTGGGCTGCGCAACGTCGTGGCCTTTGACATGGGTGGGACGACGGCCAAGGCGTCGGTGGTCGAGAACCTGACGCCGCGCGTCGAGCCCCTCTACTACCTCGGCGGCTATGAGCGTGGCTATGCGGTCCAGGCACCCGTCGTCGACATCGTCGAGGTCGGCGCCGGCGGCGGGAGCATCGCCTGGCTCGACGCCGTGGGCAATCTGAACGTCGGGCCGCGCTCTGCCGGCGCCGAGCCGGGGCCGGTCTGCTATGGCGCGGGCGGGGTGGAGCCGACGGTGACCGACGCCAACCTGGTGCTCGGGCGGCTGAATCCGTCGCGCTTTCTTGGCGGCGAGATGGCGCTAGATACCACGGCGGCAGAGCGGGCCGTCGCAAAGCGCATCGCCCAGCCGCTCGGCCAGGACACGCTGCGCATCGCCGCCGGCATCGTGCGCATCGCCGACGTGCTGATGGCCGGGGCCGTGCGCCGCGTCACGGTCGAGCGCGGGCGCGACCCGCGCGACTTCGCCCTGGTGGCCTTCGGCGGGGCGGGACCGCTGCACGCCGTGGCCATCGCTCGTGAGGTCGGTATCCCGCTGGTGGTCGTGCCGCCGAGCCCCGGGCACTTCTCGGCGCTGGGCATGCTGCTGGCCGACCTGCGCCACGACTACGCGCAGAGCTACGTCGCGCCGCTGCAGACCGCCGACCTGGGCGACATCGCGCGCCTGCTCGGCGACATGCAGGCGACCGGCCGCGCCCTGGCCCACGAGGAGGTGCCGGACCTGCGCGAGGTCGCCGTGGCACGCTGGGCCGACATGCGCTACGTCGGCCAGGAGCACACGGTCAGGGTGCCGTGGCCAGAAGAGCTCGACGGAGCGGACGTGCACGCGGACATCGCCACGCGCTTCCGCGAGACCTACGCAACGCGTTACGGCTACTCCGACCCGCGCGGGGCCGTCGAGATCGTCGCCCTGAGGGTGGCCGTGGAGGGGCGCTCGGCCAAGCCGCCGCTGGCCAATCCCTACGACGGCGCTGGCGGCGGCGCCGAGGCCGGCGAGCGGCTCGTCTACTTCGAGGATGCCGGCGGGCTGCTGCCTGCTCGGATCTACCGGCGCGAGGCCCTGCCCGACGGCTGGTCGGCGCGCGGGCCGGCGGTGGTCGAGGAGTACGCCTCGACGACGCTCATGCACCCTGGCTGTACAGTGCGCGTTGCCGGCGGCGGCCGGCTGGAGATCGATGTCGGAGGCGGCGATGGCTGAGGTCGATCCGGTCACGCTGGAGGTCGTCCGCCACTCGCTGCACGCCATCCTCGACGAG
>JACQUS010000182.1 GCA_016210125.1 Chloroflexota bacterium
CCTCTGCGCTGCCTCGCGCGCGAGCCTTACTCAGGATCGGTACTCTACAACGGAACGTCAGTGCACTCCCTCGCCGCGTGAAACCGCTGCCATACCAGGCTAGGCCGGGCCGGCCAGGGCGTCAAGCACGCCGCGTGACGAGATAGTGGCGTCCGGTCATCCCCAGCCCCGTCCGGCCCGCCAGGCGCGGCGATGCGCTACACTGCCAGCATGCTGCGCGATTCGCTCGCCACCGCTCGCGACGACCGCGATGCGCTCCGCCCGCTCGTTCCCGCTTACCTGGCCGTGCTGAGCCTGTCGATAGTCCTCTTTGCGCACGCCGCCGTCGCGCCGCAGGCGCAGCAGGCGCTGGGACTAAGCTACACCGAGCTGGGCCTGCTGCTGAGCGCAATCATCGCCGGCCACGCCACCCCGCAGCCGCTCACCGGCTGGCTGTTTGCGCGACTGGGTCCCGACCGCGCGCTGCGCAGCGGCCTCCTCTACCTCACGGCGCTGACGCTCGCGGTCCCGTCGGTCGAGCGCTACGACCTGCTGCTCGCGCTGCGCTACGCCCAGGGCCTCGGCACAGGCGTGCTCTTCATCTTCGCCACGGCCTATGTCGCCGCGCGCTCGACACCCGAGCAGAACCGCGGGCGCCAGGCGCTGTACGGCGCCTGCACGGCCTTCGGCCCGGCGCTGCTCTTCGTCGCTACACCGCCGCTGGTCGGCTGGCTCGGCTGGCGCGGGCCGTGGCTGCTGCCGCTGCTGCTGCTGCTGCTGGCCGACCTCTCGCTGCTCGGCATACCGCCCCTCAAGGCCGCCTACGCGCCGCCGCGCGTCAGCCTGGCCACCTACGCGCGGCTGCTGCGCTCGGCCCGCGTCTGGGGCCTGGGTGCGGCGCACTCGGGCTCGTTCGGCATCTTCGTCGCCTTGGTGAGCTGGCTGACGACCTTCTTCCTGCTCATCACCGCCGGCGATCCCGGGCGCAGCGCGCAGGTGACTGCCGCGCTGATGCTCATCAGCACGGTGGCGCGCCTCCTCAGCGCGCCGGCGGCGGCGCGCTGGGGCGACCGCCAGCTCATCGCCGGCTCGCTCGGCGCCGGCGCCGTGGTGCTGCTGGCGCTCGGCCTCGTGACGTGGCCGCCGCTCGTGCTCGCCTTCGGCATCTTGGCGATCTGGTTTTGCTCGTTTAGCTTCGCCGCCGTGTTCCAGCTCGCCTACCACACCGGGCGGCCGGGCGACGGTCCGGTGGTCGTGGCCTTGCTGAATACGGTGACGCTGGCCGTCGGTACGCTCCTGCCCACGTTCTTCGGCTGGCTCACCGAGCGTAGCGGCGGCTTCCTCGCCGGCTTCGCGCTCTACGCGCTGGTCTCGCTCGTCGGCGCCCTGTCGGTGACCTGGTGGCGGCTGGCGCCGCAGCACGAGCAGTGACGTGGCCGATCCCCTCGTCCTGGCGCTGATCTTCAGCACCTCGCTCTTGGTCGCCTACTCCGGCGCTGCCTCGCCCGGCCCGGTCACGATGATGACGATCGCCGCCAGCGCGCAGATCGGCTGGCGCGCCGGACCGCTCATCGCCACGGGCCACAGCCTGCTGGAGCTGGGCCTGGTCGCCGGGCTGGCCATCGGGCTGGGCGCAGCGCTCCAGCATCCGTGGATCGCCGCCGTCGTGAGCGTCGGCGGCGGGCTCATGCTGCTTTGGATGGCCTGGGGCACCCTGCACAGCGTCCCGCGGCTGCGGCGCATCGCGCTGACAGCCGACGTGCCGGCCGCGCGCTCGGCGCTGCAGCTCCTGGCGGCCGGCGTGGCGCTCAGCATTGCCAATCCGTACTGGCTGCTCTGGTGGCTGACCATCGGCGCGACCTACGTCGTGACCGCGCTGGGCCAGGCCGGCCTGGTCGGGCTGGCGGCGTTCTACGTCGGCCACATCCTGGCCGACTATAGCTGGGGCACCTTGGTCGGCGTGCTCGTCCACGGGGGGCGGCGCTGGCTCGGCGGGCCGCTCTACCAGGGCCTCATCGGCCTCTGCGGAGTGGTGCTCGCCGCCCTCGGCGTGCTCTTCCTGACGAGCGGCCTGCGCGCGCTCCTGGGGTGAGCTGCAGCGTATACTGGTGCGAGCAGGAGACGCTAAGGAGCGATCAATGCGTGCCATCGTCTACCGCGGCCCGGGCGACGTGGGCTTGGAGGAGCGGCCGCGGCCGAAGGTGCAGTCCCCGACCGACGCGCTAGTCCGCGTCACGACGACGGCCGTGTGCGGCTCTGACCTGCACATCTACCACGGCCGCATCCCCAACCTCGCGCCCGGCGGTGTCATGGGCCACGAGTTCGTCGGCGTGGTCGAGGACCTGGGCGACCAGGTGCCCGGTCTGGCCGTCGGCCAGCGCGTCGTCGGCGCCTTCTCGACGAGCTGCGGGACCTGCTGGTACTGCCGACGCGCGCTGCCGACGCAGTGCGTGCAGGGGAAGCTCTTCGGCTTCGGCGAGCTCGATGGCACGCAGGCCGAGTACGTGCGCGTACCCCTCGCGGCCACGACGCTCCAGCCACTTCCGGATGCGCTGCGTGACGACGAGGCCATGTTCGTCGGCGACATATTCGCCACCGGCTTCTACTGCGCCGAGCAGGGCGGCGTGCGGCCGGGCGATACGGTCGCCGTCCTCGGCTGCGGCCCGGTCGGCCTGTTCACGCAGATGTCCGCCCGCCTCTTCGGCGCCGCGCAGGTCGTCGCCATCGACCTGGTCGAGTCGCGGCTGGCTATGGCGCAGAAGCTCGGCGCGGTGGCCGTCCATGCCGGGCAGGACGACCCGGTCGCCCACGTCCGCGCGCTGACCGAGGGCCGCGGCGCCGACGTCGTCTGCGAGGCCGTCGGCCACGAGTCGGCGTTGCGCACGGCGTTCCGCCTCGTTCGCCCGGGTGGCACGATCTCCGTCGTCGGCGTGTACGTCGAGCAGGACGTGCCTTTCCCGCTCGGGCGCATGTTCATGCGCGACATCACCTTCCGCATCGGCATCTGTCCGGTGCGCAACTACATGGAGCGGCTGATCCCGCTCATCGCCAGCAAGCGCGTCGACCTGGCGCAGATCGTCACCCACAGCATGCCGCTCGACGCCGGCGTCGAGGCGTACGCGCTGTTCGACGCCAAGCGCGACAACGCGGTCAAGATCCTGCTGCGGCCATAGGTGTGCCGAAGCGGCCATGATCGTGCCTGCCAATGTCGCTCGCCCCGCCTCACCCCGCTCCGGGGAAGGACCCGAAAGGTCGTCCGAGGCGACCGCTGCGGCCGCACCCCTGGGCGGGCCGGCCGCACGCTGGCCACTGACGGTGCTGTTCACGGGCAGGCGGTGGTCGATGGGCCGTGGGGCGCCGGCAGGAGTAGCAGGCGGCCTCACCCCTCGGTCCCCCTCTCCCGCGCGCGGGAGAGGGGGAAGGCGCGGCCGCCGCGGAGAAGGGGCATCAAAATGGGGGCGAAGCCCCCTTTTGCGGACCTTCCTGGGGCGGGGTGGGGCAGCCCTCCGGCGAGGGCCATTCTCAGAGGGCCATTCTCAGAGGGCCGTTCTCATCAGAGGCGCGACTGCCGGGGCGTGGTGACCGCGCCCCACACACTGGAGGCAAGTCAGTCATATGGTCGAGTATCTGTCCGACACCGAGTACCCGCAGGGGCGGCGCGTCCTCGTCGTCTTCGCTCATCCCGATGACGCCGAGTACGCGGCCGCCGGAGCGGTAGCGCGCTGGGCCGCCGAGGGCCGCGACGTCTTCTACCTCGCCGTCACCGACGGCAGCAAGGGAACGGCCGACCGCAGCACCAGCCCGGCGGCTGTCGCCGAGCGCCGCGCCGCCGAGCAGCGCGCCGCGGCCCGCGTCCTCGGCGTGCGCGACGTCTTCTTCCTCGGCTTCGAGGACGGCGTGCTGCAGGCGACGATCGAGCTGCGACGCGAGATCGTGCGCGTCATTCGTCGCGTGCGACCGGACGTCGTGTGCTGCCCCGACCCGACCGCGCGCCTGATGTTGACTCTGCACCGGCGGCACCTACGCCCAAACCATCCCGACCACCTTGCCGTCGGCGACGCCACGCTGGCGGCCGTCTACCCGTCGGCGCGAGACCATCTTTTCTGCCCGGAGCTGCTGGCCGCGGGGCTGCAGCCGCACCGCGTCGGCGAAGTGCTGCTCTGGGGAACGGGCGAGCCGACGCTGTTCGTCGACGTCGGCGCCACCGTGGAGCGCAAGATCGCCGCACTGGAGTGCCACGCTAGCCAGGACCGGCCCGAGCCGCTGGCCGAGGCCATCCGCGAGCGCGCGCGACGCATCGGCGAGGTCGTCGGCCTGCCCTACGCGGAGGCCTTCCGCTACGTCGTCACGCGGTGAGGAGGAGACTCCGTGGAGACGGTCATCTACGAAAAGCGCGGTCGCGTCGCCTACGTTACGCTGAACCGGCCGCAGGCGCTCAACGCCATCAACCGCCAGATGATGGCCGACCTGGCCGAGGTCTGGCGGGAGGTGCAGGTCGACGTCGACGTCTGGGTGGCCATCCTCACCGGCGCCGGCGAGCGCGCCTTCTCGGCCGGCGCTGATCTCAAGGAGGCGGCCCAGCGGGTGCCCGAGGCCCAGCGCGCCGTCTTCTGGGCCGAGCCGAGCGAGAGCCCGCTGGAGATCGGCCGCGAGCTATGGAAGCCGGTCATCGCGGCGATCAACGGCTACGCGCTTGGCGGCGGCCTGACCCTGGCCTTGTCGTGCGACGTACGTATTGCCGTGCCGCAAGCGCAGCTCGGCTTCCCGGAGGTGCGCTGGGGCGTGCCGACCATCGTCGGCGCCATCCGTCTCCCACGGCTCGTGCCGCTCGGCGTGGCGCTCGAAATCCTGCTCACCGGCGACACTATCGACGCGGAGCAGGCAGCACGCTGGGGCCTGGTCAACCAGATCGTGCCGTCCGACGACCTCATGCCCGCGGCCGAGCGCATTGCGGGGCGGCTGCTCCAGAGCGCGCCAATCGCTGTCCGCGTGACCAAGGAGATGGCCCTGCGTGGGCTGACGCTGCCACAGGCCGACGCCGTGCGCTTGGGCGAGAGCCTGCGGCGGCTAGTGCGCGAGACGGCCGACGCGGCCGAGGGGCCGCGCGCCTTCGCCGAGAAGCGCCCGCCGCACTACCAGGGGCGCTGAGGCGCGTTGGTCGGCGCAGCGAAGACGACACGCGCAGGAACGATCACCCGTTCGTTCCTGCGCGTTGACGCTCTACTACAGCCGTGTTAGTGTGTAAAATGGAGCCCTGGGTGATTCCCAGGGTTTTTACGTCTCCGACCCAAAGGATGGTGCTGCTTTGCCACGGGCGAGACGCAGGGCCGCCAGGGCCGACGGGGAGGCGCGGGTGCCGCTAGGCAGCGACGTCGCGCGGCTGCATGCCGCCCTGGCTACGGCCTCGCAGAGGGAGGTCGAGGAGCCGACGGCCGCGGTCCTGCAGGAGGAGGCGGAGGATACGGTCGAGCTGGAGCCGTCGCCGGCTCCGCAGGCGCACGATACCACCGAGGACCCGGTGCGCATGTATCTGCGCGACATCCGCCCGGTCCCACTGCTGACGCAGCAGGACGAGGTGCTGCTAGCGCGGCGGATCGAGCGCGGCAAGCAGGCGCTCGAGCGCCGGGCCGCGGAGCCCAGCCCACCGCCCGAGGAGCGGGAGCGGCTCGCCACGGCCATCCGCCGTGGCGAGGAAGCACGCCGGCGGCTCATCGAGGCCAACCTGCGCTTGGTCGTGAGCATTGCCAAAAAGTTCACCGGCCGCGGCATCCCGCTGATCGACCTCATCCAGGAGGGCAACTTCGGGCTGCTGCGCGCCGTCGAGAAGTTCGACTATCGGCGCGGGTTCAAGTTCAGCACCTATGCCACCTGGTGGATCCGCCAGGCCATCTCGCGCGCCATCGCCGACCACGCGCGGACGATCCGCATCCCCGTGCACATGGTCGAGCACATCGGGCGGCTGACCAGGATTACCCGCCGCCTCCAGCAGGAGCTGGGCCGCGAGCCGACCATCGAAGAGATCGCCAAGGAGATGGACACCACGACCGAGCGGGTGCGCGAGATCATTCAGGCCTCGCAGCAGCCGGTCTCGCTGGAGACGCCGGTCGGCGAGGAGGAAGAGAGCAGCCTGGCCGACTTCGTGGTCGACGAAACGCTGCCGACGCCGCCAGAGGTTGTCGCACAGGGGGCGCTACGCGAGCAGCTCATGCGCGTGCTCGACCTCTTGGGCGAGCGGGAGCGCCGCGTCGTCGAGCTGCGCTACGGTCTGCTGGACGGCACGCCGCATACGCTCGAGGAGGTCGGCGCCGCGCTCGGCGTGACGCGCGAGCGCGCGCGGCAGATCGAGGCCAAGGCCCTGGCCGAGCTGCGCCACCCCAGCCGCAGCCGGCTGCTCAAAGAGTTCGCCGAGTAGCGCTCCGCGAAATCGCGTACACTTGACGATGAATGACGGCTCGTAGGATCGATCCCATGCCCGGCTACTATATCTGGACCATCGGCTGCCAGATGAACAAGGCCGACTCGGAGCGCTTGGCCGGCCTGCTCGACCAAGCCGGCCTACAGCCGGTCTCCAGCGTCGACGGCGCCAGCGTCATCGTTCTGAACTCCTGCGTCGTGCGCCAGAGCGCCGAGGACCGCGTCGTCGGCAAGCTCGGCTCGCTCAAGGCGCTCAAGCGCGCGCGGCCGGACCTGGTGCTGGCGCTGACCGGCTGCATGGTCGGATCGGAGCGCGAGAAGGCCGCCCTGGCCAAGCGCTTCGCCTACGTCGATGCCTTCCTGCGCCCGCTGGAGTTTGGCCCGCTGCTCGACATCGTCGCCGAGCGCGGTCTCGGCGGCGATGTGCAGCGCGACTGCCTGGAGATGGCCGCGCGGCCCATGCGGGTCGGCGAGGAGCACGCCGTCGGCCTCGACCTCGACGGCGAGCACGACGGCGGCATACCCGACGCCCTCGACATCACGCCGGCGAAGTGGGTGCCGGTCATCTACGGCTGCGACTACATGTGCACCTACTGCATCGTCCCCTTCCGCCGCGGCCGCGAGCGCAGCCGGCCGCTGGCCGAGATTGTCGACGAGGTCAAGGGCTTCGTGGCCGGCGGCGCGCGCGAGGTGACGCTCCTCGGCCAGACCATCGACCGCTACGGCAACGACCTGCCCGGCCGGCCCGACCTCGCCGACCTCTTCGATCGGCTCAACGACCTCGCCGGGCTGGACCGCATCCGCTTCCTTACCTCGCATCCCTCGGACATGAGCGAGCGCATCGTCCGCGCCATTGGCGAGCTGCCGAGGGTCTGCGAGCACGTCAATCTGCCCGTGCAGGCCGGCGATGACGAGATTCTGGCGCGCATGCGCCGCCCCTACAAGGTCGACGAGTACCGGCGGCTGATCGACGGCATCCGCCGGCACGTGCCCGGCGCGAGCCTCTCGACCGACGTGATCGTCGGCTTCCCCGGCGAGACGCGCGCGCAGTTCGAGGGCACCTATCGCCTGCTGGAGGAGATCGGCTTCGATGTCGTGCACGTGGCGATGTACTCGCCACGGCCGGGCACCCACGCCGCGCGGAGCATCCCCGACGACGTCTCGCGGGCCGAGAAGAAAGAGCGCCTGCGGCTGGTCGAAGAGCTCCAGGCCGGTATCGCCCGGCGTCTGAACCAGGCCCTGCTCGGGCAGACCGTCGAAATCTTGGTCGAGGAGCGCAGCGGCGGCAAGTGGCAGGGGCGCACGCGGACGAACAAGATCGTCTTCTTCGCCGACGAACGCGACTGGCTGGGCGAGCTGGTGCCCCTGCGCGTGAGCCACGCCACGGCGTGGTCGCTCCAGGGCGAGCTGGTGGCTGAGCAGGCCCCGGCCCCCGGCGCCTGGCGGGCGCGGGTCGCGCGGCCGGCGCCGGCGCGCGGCGCGGCCATCTCGCTGCGCCTCGTATCCTGACAGTGCCCTTCCTCTTGGACCCGCCGGAGTCGCCCCCGGTGGTCACCGCCGCGCTGGTGCGAGAGGAGCTGGCGGCGCGCCACGGCGGCGACCCGCCGGCCGACCTGCGCGGCGGGACGGCCCTCCTCGCGCTGACCCCGCGCGACGTGCGCACGGCGGCGGCCCTGGCCGCGCCGGCCGGCCCGCCGCTCTGGCGCATGGCCACCGCCGAGCTGCGCGCCTGCGCCCTGCCGGGCGCCGCGGCCGGCCGGCCGCTGGCCCTCGTCGGCCCGGCCGTCGGCGGGCCGGTGGCAGCCATTGTCCTGGAGCTGTTGGCAGCTCTGGGCCTCGAGCGCGTCGTCGCCGTCGGCGCGTGCGGATCGCTCCAGCCCGACCTGCCAGTCGGCGCGGCCGTCCTGCCCACCACGGCGCGCCGCGAGGAGGGTACCTCGTACCACTACCTCCCCGCCGACGTCGCGGTGGCTCCGAACGCGGCGCTCGCTGAGGAGCTCGCGCGCGCCGCCGCGGCCGAGGGCCTGGCGCCGCGCTGCGGGCCGGTGTGGACGACCGACGCGCTTTTCCGCGAGACGGCCAGGAAGGTGCAGCGCTACGGCGCCGAGGGCCTGCTGGCGGTGGACATGGAGACGGCGACGCTCTTCGCCGTCGGCCAGGCCGTGGGGCTCCCGGTGGCTGCACTCCTCGTCGTCTCCGACGAGCTGGCGGGCTTGGTCTGGCGACCCGGCTTCCGCACGCCGGCCTTTCGCGAGGCGCACGAGCGCGCCGTCCGCACCGCCCTGGCGGCCTGCGCAGCGCCCAAGCGCTAAGCTGAAAAGAGCCTTCGCCGGCGGGCTGGCCCACCCTACTCGAAAGAGGGTCCGAAAGGGGGCGAAGCCCCGTCTTGGCCCCTCGACATCCGCGATTGTCGCTCCTGTCAACGGCCCGCTGAACTTCCGCCACGTCCTGGGACTCTACCGCCGCCGGTATAGGGCGACAGCTCAAGCGCTATCATAGTGCCCTGCCACCGGAATGCAACCGGGTAGCGCACACTTTGCACCGCACCAGCGCGTCTGCTATAGTAGGCAGAGGTTGGTCGGCCACCAGCGCCGACCTGTTCTGTGTATGGCGGAGGAGCCCTTGGCCCAGTACAAGCAGAAGACGCACAAGAGCACGGCGAAGCGCTTTCGCATCACCCGAACCGGCAAGGTGCTGCATATGAAGTCGCGGCGCAGCCACCTCCAGCGCCGCAAGTCGGCCCGCGCCAAGCGCCTGTTCCAGGAGCTGCTGCCCACCGCGCCAGGCGACACCAAGCGCGTGCGCCGCCTCCTGCCGTACGGCCGCGACTAGGAGAGGAAGACCATGGCTCGCGTCAAGCGCGGCGTCGCGGCACACCGGCGCCACAAAGACGTCCTCGCGCAGACCAAGGGGCAGTGGGGCAGCCGCCACCGGCTCTACAAGCGCGCCCACGAGGCGCTCATGCGCTCGCTGGCGTACGCCTACGCCGGGCGGCGGCTGCGCCGGCGCGACATGCGCCAGCTCTGGATCGCGCGCATCAGCGCCGCCAGCCGCGGCCTTGGCCTACGCTACAGCGAGCTGATCCACGGCCTCCAGTCGGCCGGCGTCGAGGTCAACCGCAAGATGCTGGCCGAGATGGCCGTGCGCGACCAGGCCGGCTTCGCCCACGTCGTCGGCGTGGCGCGTCAGGCGCTCGGCCAGCAGCCCGCCGCGGGCTAGCCGCCGGCGCGCGTGCGCATCACCAGCCCGCACAACGAGCGCGTCCGCTACGTTCGCTCCCTCTGGCACCGTGACGAGCGCCGCCGCAAGCGGCGCTTCGTCCTGGAAGGCCCCCGTTTCATCCTCGATGCCCTGCGCGCTGGCACGCGGCCCGAGCTGATCCTGGCCGATGACGAGCGTTTGGCGGCCAGCCCGCTCGGCCGCGACGTGCTCGCGGCCATCGCGCCCTACCCCGTCGTCTGGGCCGACGCGCGGGCGCTCGCGGCGGCCAGCGAGACGACGACGCCACAGGGCATCGTCGCCGTCTTCGCTTACGAGCCGCAGCCGCCGGTGCTCGACCCCGGCGCGCTGCTGCTGCTGCTCGACGGCATCCAGGATCCCGGCAACGTCGGCACGATCGTGCGCACGGCCGAGGCGGCCGGCGTGCGGACCGTGGCCCTGCTGCCCGGCTGCGCCGATGTCTACGGCCCCAAAGCGCTCCGCGCCGGCGCCGGCGCGCAGCTCTGGCTCACGCTGCTGCCCGAGGCGACCTGGGAGGGCGTCGCGCCGCTGCTGGCCGACCGGCCACTGTGGGCAGCCGACGTGGAGGGCCAGCACGCCTACGACGCCGTGGACTGGCGCCGGCCGGCCGCGCTGCTCCTCGGCAGCGAGGCGCACGGGCCGAGCGCCGCAGCGCGCGAGCGCGCGACCGGGACGGTGCGCATCCCGCTGGCCGGGCGCAGCGCCGCGCTCAACGTCGCCGCCGCGGCCGCCGTGCTACTGTTCGAGGCGCTCCGGCAGCGGCGGAGTAGTGGCACTTGGGGGTAAGCGCGATTCGCACACCATCGACGACTGATACTGCCTCACGGTCGAGATGTCATCGTAGGGGCGAAGCTTGTCTTCGCCCCGATCTGGGCGATCTCAAGGTTCGCCCCTACACATGCCGCGACTCGCCAGGTGAAACGGTATGAACGGCGCGCGCTGTACGGAAACTTGTGCACGGCGTTCATCGACCGTACACTCGTGTGAGGCCGTGGAGGAGCGCACATGCCGACGGAACGCCTCGAAGTCCGTCTCGACGAGGCGCACCGCCGTAAG
>JACQUS010000008.1 GCA_016210125.1 Chloroflexota bacterium
ACTTCCTGGCCCTGGGCATGCTCTCGCTGGTCGAGGAGTGCCTGGAGCTGATCTGGCAGACGCGCGGCGAGAAGGTCGACCTCGGCACCATCGCCTATGACGACCCGGCCGTCTACGACGCCATCTGCCGCGGCGACACCGTCGGCCTCTTCCAGGTCGAGAGCCGCGCCCAGATCCAGATGCTCACCCGCTCCCAGCCCCGCACCCTGGACGACCTCGCCGTCCAGGTGGCCATCGTGCGCCCCGGCCCCATCGTCGGCGGCGCGGTGAACCCCTACGTCCGGCGCCGCGAGATGGTGCGGCGCAATCCGCGCTACGAGCCGCGCGCCGACCACCCGCTGATCGACGGCCTGCTGCGCGACACGCTGGGCGTCATCCTCTACCAGGACCAGGTCCTGGAGGTGGCGGTCAGGGTCGGCGGGTTCACTGCCGGCGAGGCCGACCAGTTCCGCCGCGCTATGAGCCGTCGGCGCTCGCTCGCGGCGATGGAGCGCTTCCGCCTGCGTTTTCTCGACGGCGCTCACCAGCGCGGCGTGCCGCGGCGGGTCGCCGAGCGCATCTTCGACAAGCTGCTGGCCTTCTCCGAGTTCGGCTTCCCGAAGAGCCACGCCTACGCGTTCGCCGTCCTGGCCTACCAGTCGGCCTGGCTGCGCTACTCCTACCCGGCCGAGTACTACGCCGCGCTCATCGATAACCAGCCCATGGGCTTCTACCCCGTGCACGTGCTGGTCAACGACGCCAAGCGCCACGGCATCGCCGTCCAGCGCGTGTCCATCAACCGCAGCGCCGTGCGCTGCACGCCGGGCGCCGGGCAGCTCCTTCCGGGCCTGACGACGGTGCGCGGCCTGGGCGAGCGCCTGGCGCAGGCCCTCGTCGCCGAGCGTGAGGCGCACGGCCCGTTCCGCTCGCTGGGCGACCTGCTGCGGCGCACAGGCATCCCGTATGCCGTGGCCGAGAGCCTCATCGCCGTCGGCGCGCTGAGCGCGTTCGGCCTCGGCCGCCGTGAGCTGCTCTGGCAGCTCGGCCTGCTGCTGCCGCAATCCGCCGCCGCGCCCGCCGCGGCCGGCACGCCGCGAGGTCCGGCGTGCCGGCCGCGGCAGCTCGCCCTGGCGCTGCCCACCGAGCAGGACATGGTGCGCCTGGGCGATATGAGCGCCTGGGAGCGCGTGGTCGCCGACTATCGCATCCTCGGCCTCTCGCCGAGCTTCCATCCCCTGGGGCTGCTGCGCGACGACCTGCCGCCCGCTATCCTCCCCGCCGCGGCGCTGCGCAGCGTGCCGGACGGGCACGCCGTGCGCACGGCCGGCCTGGTCGTCTGCCGGCAGCGGCCTGGCACAGCCAAGGGGTTCCTCTTCCTGCTGCTGGAGGACGAGACGGGCCTGACCAACGTGGTCGTTCGCCCCGACCTCTACCAGGCGCACCGCAGCGTCGTCCGTGCCGCGCCATACCTCCTGGTCGAGGGTCTGGTCCGGCAGCGCTCCGGGACGCTCAACCTGCTGGCGCGCACGGTGGCCCCGCTGGCCGGCGTCCCGCAGAGCCTGCTGCCGCGGCCGCCGCTGCGCCACCCCTACCCCGGCCACGCGCACGACGTGCCGGCGGCCGCCGCGCAGCCCACGGAGCCGGCGCCGCCGCCCGCCCTGCCGCACCGCGTGGCCCCGGCCAGCCACGATTTTCGCTGAGGCCGCGCGCCCGTCCCGCCAGCCCCGGCTCGGAGGCTCTTAGCCGCCCTCGCCGGGGCCGCGTGCCCCGCCCCGCCCGAAAAAGTACGTCCAGAGGGGGCTTCGCCCCCCTGGACTCCCCTGAAAATAGGCCCGGGAGCGCGGGCGTCTCGCCCGCCCGCACCCCCCAAGCGGGCAGGATGCCCGCGCTTCCATCGCGCGCGGCGCGTTTTCATCCCTACCGGTGCGCCACGGCGTATCGACCACGCCTGTGAAAACACCGCTCCTGGCGGCTGCCCCGCCCCACCTCAGGAAGGACCCACCAGAGGGGGCTTCGCCCCCTCTGGAC
>JACQUS010000183.1 GCA_016210125.1 Chloroflexota bacterium
CAAGCTCGGCGCTGAGCCGCTGGACGAGGCGCTCGACGCCGCGGCCCTAGCGCGGCGCCTGGGGCGTCGCGCGCGCATCAAGGCGCTGCTGCTCGACCAGCGCTGCCTCGCCGGCGTGGGCAACATCTACGCCGACGAGGCGCTGTTTCGGGCCGGCATCCACCCGGCCCGCGCAGCCAACACGCTAGCACGGGCCGAGTGGCAGGCGCTGCACACTGCGCTGCGCAGCGTGCTGGCCGCAGGCGTCGACTACCGCGGCACGAGCACGAGCACGTACCTCGACGCGCTGGGCCAGCCGGGGCGCTTCCAGGAGCGCCTGCTAGTCTACCGCCGCGCCGGGCAGCCCTGCCCGCGCTGCGCCGCAGCGCTGGCACGCGCCGTCGTCGCCGGCCGCACGAGCACGTTCTGCCCGTGCTGCCAGCGGCTGCCGGCACCGAGCGGAGCGAGGTGATAGCGAGGTGATAGCGAGGTGATAGCATGGAAGGGTGCGCAGGACATCCGTGGTGAGTAGGCTGGCTATGAGTGCGCAGGGACTGCGTGACCGCGTGACCAGCAAGCGGGACGACATCATCCGCATCGCCAGCCGCTACGGCGCCTCGAACGTGCGCGTCTTCGGCTCGGTGGCCCGTGGCGACGAGGACGCGGCGAGCGACCTCGATCTCCTCGTGGACCTCGAACCAGGACGGAGTCTCTTCGACCTCGGCGGCCTGCTGATGGACATTGAGGAGCTTCTGGGTTGCCGTGTGGACGTGGTGACGGAGGCCGGATTGCGCCCACGCCTGCGCGAGCGCGTGTTGAACGAGGCTATGCCGCTTTGAGGAGCGACCGCGAGCGGCTGCTCGACATACCTGAGGCGATCGAGCGCATCGAGCGCTACGCCGCTCGCGCAGCGGATGCACTCGCCGACGATGAGCTCGTTCAGACGTGGATCATCCATCACTTGGAGATCATCGGCGAAGCAGCGCGTGGCCTCACCGCCGATTTTCGCCTGGGGCACGCGCACGTCCCGTGGGCGGCCATCATCGGTATGCGCAACGTCCTGGTGCACGGGTATTTCGGCATCGATCTAGCGGCCGTGCGGGCTGCGGTCGAGCACGACCTACCACAGCTAAAAGTCGACGTGCGCGCCCTGCTTGAGAGCAGCCGCTAGACCCGCTTCGCGTCCTTAGCGTTCGCCGTCTGATTCCACGTTCCGTACTACCGGTCCCCGCGGCAGTCGGACGAAGAGCGTGCTGCCCTGGCCCACGCCCGGCGACTCCGCCCACACCTTGCCGCCGTGCGCCTCGACGATCTGCCTCGTGATCGCCAGCCCCAGCCCGCTGCCGGGAATCGTGCGCGCAAGCTCGTTCGGGGCGCGATAGAACGCCTCGAAGACCTGCTCGAGGGCCTCCGGCGGGATGCCGATGCCCTCGTCCTGCACGCGGATGAGCACGTGGCCGGGCGCCTCCTCGCAGGCGACGCGGATCGTGCCGCCATGGGGCGCGTAGCGCACGGCGTTGCCGACGATGTTGGCCAGCGCCTGGCGGAGGCGCTGCGGGTCGGCGGACAGCAGAAGCGACGCTCTCGGCGCGTCGATCTCGACTGGATGCCGGCCGTCGGGCGGCACCACGGCGGCGACGGTCTCGCGGATGAGCGCGAGCACGTCGGTGGGGCGGAGGTCGAGGGTCGAGCCCGGCCGCTGGAGGCGTGCCATGTCGAGCAGGCCGCTCACGATGGTCTGGAGCTGCAGCGCGGCGTTGTGCACGTCGCGCGTAAGCCTTTGAACCTGCTCCGGGTTGAGCGCCCGCATCGTCAGCAGCTCGCAGCCGGCCATGATCACGGTCAGCGGATTGCGCAGCTCGTGGCTGATGTGCGAGATGAACTCCTCCTTGAGCTTCGCCAGGGCGTGCCGCGCCTCGGCCTGCGCCGCCTGGGCCAGCAGCCGGCTCTGCTCGAAGCCGATGGCCAACTGGCCGGCGACCCGCGTGGCCACCTCGCGCTCGCCGGGTGACCATGCCGCGTGGCCGAGCCGCGCCAGGACGAGCAGGCCCAGAGCGCGGTCGGCGGCCACGACGCCGACGAGCAGCCAGGTCACCGGGCCCAGCCGCAGGAGCGTCTCCCGGTCCGCGCCGTACCCGGTGATCACGCCGCTGCGCGCGGCGCTGAGGCAGCGTGCGAGCTGCTCCCCGCGCAGCTCGGCGAGGGCGACGGGTGCGTCGTGGGGCTGCACGGCGGTCCAGGTGAGGCTCTCGCCCTCGAGGGACAGCGTACCCATCAGAGAGGCGTCGTAGGGCACGATGACGCGCAGCCGGCGCAGCGCCGTGTCGGCCAGGGCGGCGGAGCTCGTGCCCGCCAGGATGAGCAGATCGAGATCGTGGAGCAGGGCCAGCACGAGAGCGTCGGCCGGCGACGCCTTGGCGCCGCGTCGCCGGCCGTGGTAGGTGGCATTGCCCAGCAGTGCCAGCCCGACGATCGCGGCGACCTCGAGGCCACCGCGCAGGACGTCGCCGTCCGGCGATGGGTCGCGCAGCACGGAGACGAACGACCCAAGACTGGCGGCAGCGGCCACGATAACGAGCGGGAGCGTGCCGAGGTACGCGCTGGCGCCCGCGACGGCAAGGGCGACAAGGGGGAACGACACACCCTGCCGACCGTCAAGCAAGGCTACGGCGAGCGCGGCGATGGCCGCTACCACGGCGCCGGTGAGCACCGGCCAGGCGCGACGGGGACGACTCTTAGCTATCGTAGCGCTGCTACCCATCTCGCAGTCGTGCGCACGTTCCTCGCCATGGCCAGCATAGCGCACCGCTGCCGCGCACGAACAGCCAGGCGAGTTACCGCGCGATGACGGGCGCCCGGAGGGGCGAGGCCCGGCATCGTCGCGGCCCACCGGCGCGCCGCCACGACGCGTCATGCGCCAGGCCGCCGTCGCCGCCGCCCGCGTACCGCCGACAGCTCGCCGCCGAGCAGCAGGATGAGACTGGACACGTAGGCCCACAGGAGCAGCGCCACCACCGCCGAGAGCGAGCCGTAGATCAGCTCGAAGCGTGCGAGGTTCTGCGTGTACCAGACGAAGCCGTTCTTGGCCAGCTCGAAGAGGGCGGCCGCGAGCAGCGCGCCGGGCCACACGTCGCTCCAGCGGACGGCGGCGTGCGGCACGAAGCGGTAGAGGACGAGGAAGCTCAGTAGGCTCATGCCCAGCGGTAGGAGCGTCGCCAGTGTCTGCCACAGCGGGTTGTCGAACGGCCGCCAGCCGAGGTACGGCACCTCGATGCCGAGCAGCAGGCGCAGCAGTGTCGTCGTGAGCACCGACAGAAAGAAGAACAGCGCCACGGCGAGCACGAGCAGCACCTGGACGAGCGTGCGCAGCAGGAACGGCCGCGGCTCGGCGACATCCCACGCGCGGTTGAGCGCCGCCAGCATCGCGGCGAAGACGGCGCGGGCCGACCAGATCAGCCCGGCGACCGCCCCGACCGACGCCGGGCCGCGTAGCTCGATCGCCTTGGCGACGTTCTGGCGCAGCAGCTCCTCTGCGCCCGGGAGATAGCTGACCAACAGGGCCAGGAAGTCGGCCTCGAACGCTAGGGCCTCGAGGACCCACGATGTCAGCGCAGTGAGGCCGATGGCCAGCGGGAAGAGCGAGAAGAGCCCGTAGTAGGCGATCGCCGCGGCGCGCGTCGGGCACTCGTCGGCGTCGAAGCGCTGCGCCGTCTCGAGGACGACGGCCACGGCGCTCCGCTGCCGCAGCCGCTCCCACCGCACCAGCGCCCCCGTTGGCACGCGGTCCGCCAGGGCGACGAGCGCCGCGCGGGGCCGCCAGCGAGCCATCGCTCAGCGCAGCCAGCGCTCGAGCACGCCGGGCGCCAGCGACGCGAGCCAGGCGATCGCGACGAGGCGCAGCGTCTTGCCGCAGAAGCAAGCGATCCAGAACTCGCGCAGGGGCATAGCCAGCGTGCCGGCGGCGATGCCGGCCGCGTCGAAGAGCGGGTTTGGCACGATGGATAGCGCCAAGATGGCCCAAAAGCCGCGGCGCTTTACCCAGCGCTCGATCGCCGCGTACCATCGCCCACGGCCGATCAGCGGCACGCCGGCGAAGCCGACCAGGTAGCCCGTTAGCTCACCCATCGCCGAGGCCAGGCCGGCGACGAGCCCAACCGCCAGTGGATTGAGCACCGTGCCAGCCGCGGCCACAACGAGCAGGTACGGCATGGGCAGCACCAGCCCGCCGGTCGCGATCAGCGTGGTCACGAAGACGCCGACGTAGCCGTAGCGCTTGAACGCCTCGGGGTCAAGCGGCAGCAGGGCGAACAGGCCCAGCAGCGTGACTCCGCCCGCGAGCGCGAGAAGGTGCCGGTGGCCCAACACCCAGGCCACCAGTGGCGGGAGCGGCCGACTCACGAGCCGCCGCACCTCGCCGGCCGTTGTGGGCACGAGCCCGAGGCCCTCCTTGCCGCCGCTCACCGCGCACGTGCAGGCGCTCTCCCGCGTGCGCTCGCCGTCCGCGTCGGCGTGGGGTGGCCTGTCGTGGCCCGCGCTCACCCGGCGACCTCGCCGATCGTGGCGCGCACCGCCTCGTCGGGCACATCGTCGGCCACACGGACGTCGGCCACGTCGGCGAGCAGCACCCACCGAATCCGCGCGCCGCGGCCCTTCTTGTCCAGGGCCATCGCCGCGCGCAGCGCCTCGTAGCCGACGGCCGGCGCGCGGGTCGGCAGCCCGAAGGCGGCCAGCGCGCGCTCGTGCCGGGCGACGTGCGCGCGGTCGCAGAGGCCGAGGCGCTGGGCCAGCCGCGCCGCGCCGACCATGCCGACGGCCACGGCCTCGCCGTGCAGCAGGGTGCCGTAGGCCGTCGCCGCCTCCAGGGCGTGGCCGATGGTGTGGCCGTAGTTCAGGATGATGCGCCGGCCCTCGTCGCGCTCGTCCTCGGCGACGACCGCCAGCTTGTGGCGGGCGCAGCGCTCAACGACCTCGATTGTCAGGTCGGGCGGCAGGCTGGCGAGCGCGGCGGCGTGCCGCTCCAGCAGGTCGAGCAGCGCGGCGTCCAGGATGAACGCCGTCTTGACGACCTCGGCCCACCCGGAGCGCAGCTCGCGCGGCGGCAGGGTCGACAGCAGGGCGGTGTCGGCGACGATGAGGCGCGGCTGGTGGAAGGCGCCGATGAGGTTCTTGGCGCGCGGGTGGTTGACGGCGACCTTGCCGCCGATGGCGCTGTCCACCTGGCCGACGAGCGTCGTCGGCACCTGGACCAGAGCCAGTCCGCGCAGGAAGGTCGCGGCGACGAAGCCGGCCAGGTCACCGACCACGCCGCCGCCGAGGGCCACGACGACATCGCGGCGCTCGCAGCGGCGGTCGACCAGCCAGTCGTAGAGCGCGCTGGCCTGCGCGAGGGACTTGCTCGGCTCGCCGGCCGGCACGGCGTAGGCCGCGGCTGGGAACTCGGCGGCGCGCAGCGCGTCGAGCACCGCGTCGCCGTGCAGCGGCAGCACGCTCGTGTCGCTGATCACGTGGGCTGCGCCGTCGAGCCTGGCGGCGCGCATCAGCGCCCCGAGCTGCGGCAGGATGCCGTGGCCGACGTGGAGGGTCTCGGTCATGGTGGTGTCACGTCTACGTAAGATCCAATCCAATGCACAAAGTCTACGGAGCAACCATGGCGAAGCGGCCACGGATCGCCGCGTCCCGCAGGGCGACGGCCTTGCCGACATGGGCCTCGTCGTCGAGCGCCCACTTTAGGCTCACGCTGGCGTCGACCACGACGTACGGGCTGCCACCGCGGTGGGCGTCGGCAAGCTGTCCCGCGCGGGCGCCCGTGCTCACCGCCGCCGACCCTCGGCGACGAGCCGGCGGACCGGCACGCCGATGGGGCCGATCTGCCGCCGCAGGCGATCGAGCGCCGTGGCAGCGGCGAGGCGATCGGCTTCACCAGCCGGCAACAAGCCCTCGTCCGCCATGCAGCGGATCGCCTCGAGGCAGTAGGCGCTGATCGTCATCCCTTGGCGGGCAGCAGCGACCTGGATCGCCTCGCGCAGGCCGGGCTCGCCGAGGTAGATGTTCACGCGTGGGTACGAGATGGGTGCCATCGAGCCTCTCCAGGCGCGCGCGCTCCTTCAGCGCAAGTGTAGCACCGCAGTGCTATAGTGTCAGCGCGCCGGGGATGTTCCATGCAGCCAGGCGGCGATCTGTGCGGCCACGTCCTCCGGTGGCTGCGCCTCGGTGTCCACGACGAGGTCGGCCAGGACGTAGACCGGCGCGCGCTGCGCCAGCAGCGCCCGCAGCCGCGCCGGGGCGTCGCCGGCCAGCAGCGGCCGCACCTCGCCCTCGGCCGTGCGCAGGCGCTCCGCCAGCGTCTCCGGCGCGGCGCGCAGCCAGACGAGCGCGCTCGTGCGGCGCAGCAGGGCGAAGCTCTGCGGGTCGAGGGGCGCGCCGCCGCCGAGCGCGATCACCCGCCGCGGCGCGTCGCAGGCCGCGGCCACGGCCTGACGCTCCCAGGCGCGGAAGGCCGGCTCGCCGTCCTGCGCGAAGATCTCGTGCACCTGGCGGCCCGTTTGGGCGACGATCCAGGCGTCGGTGTCGACGAGCTCCCAGCCGAGGCGCGCCGCCAGCAGCCGGCCGACGGTGCTCTTGCCGCTGCCGCTCAGGCCCATCAGGGCGACGCGCTCTCGGTTCACCGGGCGAGCTCTCGCCTCTCGCCAGAGTCGAGTCTTCGACAGCCGGCCGCGCGGACGAGCGCTGGCAGCTCGCGCAGGTCGTGGATGAGCGGGCAGTCCACCCGCGGCGCCTTGCCGGAGCGGTCGAGCAGCACCGGGTAGACGCCGGCGCCGCGCGCGCCGAGGACGTCGTTGCGGTAGTCGTCGCCGACGTGCCAAGTCTCTTCTGCTGTGGCCGCGGCGCGAGCGAGCGCCAGCTCGTAGAGGTAGGCGTCGGGCTTCGCGGCGCCGACGCTGGCCGAGACGACGGCGAACTCGAGGTAGCGACTCAGCGCCATGCCGTGCAGGATCGGCGCGAGCTGGAGGCCCCAGTCGGACACGGCGCCGAGGCGCAGGCCGAGTGCCGTGAGCTCTTCGAGCGCCGGCAGCACGTCAGGGTAGGTCGTCCAGCGCTCCGGCGCCGCGAACTCGTCGTAGATCGCCTCGGCCAGGCGCTCGGCCTGGCCGTCCAGTCCGGACAGCCGTAGCCATCGGCTATAGAACGCCACCCAAAAACGCCGCACGCTCTCCTCGGCGGCCCAGATGTGCGGCTCGGCGTTACGCGCGGTGTAGTAGTAGCCCTCGACGCGGTGGCGCGTGCCCTGAAGCTGCTCCACCGAGAGGTCGATGCCGAGGCGCCGACTGACATCGTGGCACACCTCCTCAATAGAGGGGTAGGGCTTGAG
>JACQUS010000184.1 GCA_016210125.1 Chloroflexota bacterium
AGCTCAAGGCGGACGGTGACGGCATTGCCGGACACTTGGCTGTCCGTGATCGTGGTCTGCACCTTGGCAGCCACCTGACGCTCGATCTCCCGCTGGATGGCGGCCTTGCCAGCACACCGATTTGGCGAGCACAGGCCAGCGCCCTCCAGGACGGCATCGTCGGCGTAAAAGGCCATCGTTGCCGCCACGTCACCGCGGTCACGGGCCTCGAAATATTGCCGGATCAGCGCGGCTGGGTCGGTCTGCGCGGAGGCGGCTAGGGACGGAACGAGCAGTGCGAGCAGTGCCAGTGCCGCGATCGCCCTCAGGAGCGCCTTCATCGCCATCCTCCTCGGGACTCACCCCCATCCTACCTGCGACCGGCCCGACGTTCACCGCACGCCGCGCGACCTGCTCGTCGCCCGCCGCACTGCAATCGGTGAGCCAAGGAGACATTTGTCAATATACTCCCGCCTCTGGTGATGTCAAGCGGTTGCTTGCAACCCAGGCAGATAGCCGAAGAGGAGAGTGGGGCGCGTTTGAAACGCGCCCCTGCCTCGCGACTCACGGAGGATACGAAGGAGCTAGGGGAAATCGCGGCAGGGCCGACTCAGGCCAGCGCCGGCTTGGGCACCTCGCGGCGCTCCCAGTCCGCCAGGAAGCGCTCCAGGCCGACGTCGGTGAGCGGGTGCTGCACCATCTGCATCAGCACCTTGAAGGGCATGGTGGCGATGTGCGCCCCGACCTTCGCCGCCTGGACCACGTGCAGCGGATGGCGGATGCTGGCTGCCAGCACCTGCGTCTCGAAGCGCTGCACGCGGAAGACCTCCACCAGCTCGGCGACGAGGGCCATACCGTCGTGGCCGATGTCGTCCAGCCGGCCGAGGAACGGGCTGACATAGGTGGCGCCGACGGTCGCTGCGAGCAGGCCCTGGTTCACCGAGAAGCACAGGGTCATGTTCACCGCGATGCCCTCGCCGCGCAGCTCGCGGCAGGCGGCCAGCCCGGCGGGCGTGATCGGCAGCTTCACGACGACATGCTCGTGCCACGACGCCACCTCGCGGCCCTGCGCGACCATGCCGGCGGTGTCCAGCGCGGTCACCTCGGCGCTCACCGGCCCCTTCGCCAGCTCACAGATCTCGATGACCGTCTGCCGGAAGTCGGCGCCGCGCTCCTTGGCCATCAGCGAGGGGTTCGTCGTCACCCCGCCGAGCACGCCCATCGCCGCGCCCTGGCGCACCTCGTCCACGTTGGCCGTATCGAGGAAGAGCTTCATCCGACCACCCTCCTGCGCGCCTCATTGGTCGCGCCTGCTTTGAAAAGAGAGCCCCGGCGGGGCGGCCCCACCCCTCCCTGGGGAGGATCCCCCAACGGGGGCTTCGCCCCCTTTGGATTCCAGTGTCGGTTGCTCGGCCGTGTGCCGCGGCGCATCGATCACTCCTGCACAACGAGCCGCCGCGGGCGCTCACCCGCTCCGCCGCGGAAGCTGGGCACCGCTGTGAGTCTCTGCGGGCAACCACGACGGGCATCACGTGCTCGCGCCACCTCCCACAGCCGGCCCGCTGCTGACCGTCTCGCGCACGTCGGCGGCCGCGCCGAGCGGCAGCGGCGCCTGGTCGCCCTCGCGCAGGTAGCGGGCACAGGCGCGCACGAAGCCGAGGAACAGCGGGTGCGGGCGGTTGGGCCGCGACCGGAACTCAGGATGGAACTGCGTGCCGAGCATGAAGGGATGCTCGGCCATCTCGGCGATCTCGACCAGCCGGCCGTCCGGCGAGTGCCCGCTGACGACCATGCCGTGGCTGCGCAGCAGGTCGCCATAGATCGGATTGAACTCGAAGCGGTGGCGATGGCGCTCGCAGATGCCGCCCCCGCCGTATGCCTCGGCGGCGCGCGTGCCGCCGACGAGCTGGCAGGGGTAGAGGCCAAGGCGCATGGTCCCGCCCTTCATCTCCACGGCCCGCTGCTCTGGGAGCAGGTCGATCACGGGATACGGCGTCTCGGGATCGAACTCCGTGCTGTTCGGCTCGCTGCTGCCCACGGCGTGGCGCGCCAGCTCGATGACCATCACCTGCATGCCGAGGCACAGGCCGAGGTAGGGCACCTTGCGCTCGCGGGCGAAGCGCGCGGCGGCGATCTTGCCCTCGATGCCGCGGTAGCCGAAGCCGCCGGGCACGACGATGCCGTGCAGCGTCCGCAGCAGCAGCTCAGGATCCTCGCGCTCCAGCCCCTCGGAGTCGATCCAACGGATGCTGACGTCGAGGTTCTCGTGCAGCGCGGCGTGGTCCAGCGCCTCGCGCACCGACATGTAGGCGTCGTGCAGGCCGACGTACTTGCCGACGACGCCGACCTCGATGGTGCGCTTGGGCGTCTTGATCCGTGTCACGAGGTCACGCCACTCGTCGAGCGTCGGGCAGGTGGCCAGCAGCCCCAGGCGCTCGGCCAGATAGTCGCCGAGCCCGGCCTCCTCGAGCACCAGCGGCACCTCGTAGATCGTCTCGGCGGTGAGCAGCGGGATGACCGCCCGCCGCTCGACGTCGCAGAACAGGGCGACCTTCTCCTTCAGATCGTCGCTCACCGGGTAGTCGGCGCGGCAGACGATGACGTCGGGGTGGATGCCGGCGCTGCGCAGCTCCTTCACGCTGTGCTGAGTCGGCTTGGTCTTCAGCTCGTGCGTGCTGGCGATGTACGGCAGCAGCGTGACGTGGATGAACACCGCATCGTGCGCGCCGACCTCGCGGCGGAGCTGCCGGATGGCCTCAAGGAACGGCTGGCTCTCGATGTCGCCCACCGTGCCGCCGACCTCGACGATGGCCACCTCGGCCCCGGTCTCCTCGACGACGCTGACGATGCGCTCCTTGATCTCGTTGGTGATGTGCGGGATGACCTGGATCGTGCCGCCCAAGAAGGCGCCTTGCCGCTCGCGGTTGAGCACTGCCTGGTACACCTGGCCGGTGGTGACGTTGGACGCCCGCGAGAGGTTGATGTCCATGAAGCGCTCGTAGTGACCGAGGTCGAGGTCGGTCTCCGCCCCGTCGTCGGTGACGAAGACCTCGCCGTGCTGGTAGGGGCTCATCGTGCCGGGGTCGATGTTGAGGTAGGGGTCAAGCTTCTGTGCAGTGACGCTGATGCCGCGGCTGGTGAGCAGGCGGCCGATCGAGGCGACGGTGATGCCCTTGCCGACCGAGCTGACGACGCCGCCGGTCACGAACACGTACTTCGGCATGCATCCCCCGCGTGTCCAAGGGGATTGTACCAGGTGGCGCACTCGCGCGCGGGCACTGCGCGCGGTGGCGCACGACGACGCCGGGCGCCGGATTCTCCACCGCACAAGGCGCGAGCACGAGGCCCCCGCGGGCCTGCAGCGAGCACCAGGCCGGTAGCACACGGGCCTACGCCACGCGGGGCGGCTGTCAGCATCTTGTTATCGGGAGCGTAGCACTCTCGAAAGCCAGGAGGCAGCCGGCACTCGGGCTCGGTGCGCCGATGGTCGTCGTCTGATATCCTGGCGCGATAGCATATCCTTCCTCACCGGCCCTCGCCTCAGGCGAGCGGTTGGTGCTGCACCTGGAAGGACACGCTCCTCTTCTCGCCGGATCGACCCTCGTCTGCCGACCAGATCAGCCGCCGCCGCTCAAGCGATTTTCCACAACCTCTGACGATAGCTCCGATGGTCGATGGCGCGCCCTCATCGTCGCTCGAGAAGCGCGCAGAGAAAAGAATTACTTGTTCTGCTCGCTACCCGACTCGTAAGCCCAACGGCTCCACCAACTCGGCGTAGTGAAGTGATGCGAAACCAGCAACGTCCAATAGGAGGGCCTGTTCCCTATCCTCAAATCTGACTATCTGGGGATGTTCTGGAATGTTTAGCCCGTGTGCTCGTGCATCCTGCCACCTAGCCGTATCTAAATTCTCATAACTCCGTCGCCACAGATGCTCAGTCAAATCAGGATATCTAGCTCCAAATCCTACGCCTTCGACAACTTTCATAGCGCCGAACGGGTAGGCCGCTTCAATAGGCATGTCCTTCTCAAAATCACGGAACAACGCCACCTTGCCCCCTGGAACCTCTGTAGCAAGGAGAAAATCAAAGAAGGAATCTGGTGTCCCATTATATTGTGTCAGACGACGCTCTGCTTCCTGCTGTGCGAGACTCGCGACACTGCTTTCAGCTCCAGACCGTGAAAACATAACCATTAGTATGTCGAGTTTCTCTCTTCTGCTCCTACCTAGTATGGCGCCAGAGGTGTAGAGCCACTCAGCCACCATCAGGTAGCGGCCAAAACGTATCCGTCGCCGTCCAAACCATCGTTTCTCAACTATTCTGCCCACAAACACTTGTGACCAGTACATGCCTAAACTTGGCCTGGTTGGCTCAGTCACGGCTCTCGCCTCGCTACTACTACTCAGTGCTGCTGGTCAATGTGGACGCATAACCGGAGATTGCTGCCATAGTACCGACCAATAATCTTACCACAATCCTGCTCCGTTCTTCGAGCCTTTGTCAAATCCCGTGGCAATTCCCTTCCATGTAACTGGCTCGGTTTAGGCCGCGACCGGCTCGATGGCCTTCTCCGGCCGGAAGATGCCGTCAACGAAGCGCCGGCGCGACAGCATAAGCGTGGTGACCTCCCGCCCCCGTTGACTGCCCGCCGGTTCTGGCCGAGGTGGTCGACCACCTTCCAGACCACTATACCGCGTTCTCCCGTCGGCCCGGCCTCTACGCGAGCGACCGCGGGGCCAGGCTATACTCGCGCGCGGTGGCCTCCGCGCTGACGACGCCGTCCTCGACGTCGGCGCACAGGGCGAGGCGGTCGCGCTGGGCCGGCGGGCCGAAGCCCCCGCCGCCGGGCGTGTTCAGCGCCAGGCGGTCGCCCGGCTGGAGCGTGCGCCGGAACTTGGGGTTGATCCACTCGCCGTTGAGCAGCACGCTGCCAAGCTTGCCGGGCGCGCCACCGAATAGCCCCTCCGGGGCCTCGCTGATGCGCGAGGCCATGAAGGCCACTGTCACCGGCGTCGGATTCTCGACCACACACTCCACCGTCTGGCCGCAGCCGCCGCGCCCCTGCCCCGCGCCGCCCGAGTCCGCGCGGATCTCCTTGCGCACGAAGTGCAGCGGAAAGAGGTGCTCCAAGACTTCGGTAGGCGTGTTCGAGAGATTCGACGGGAAGCTGACACAGGTCAGGCCATCCTGGCCCTTGGCGCCGGCCATGCCGCCGTTGAAGAAGAACATGCCGGCGAAGGGCCGGTTGCTCTCCCGCACGCCTGAGAGCGACACGCACCACATCGGCGAGCCGGGCGCGGCGCGCACGCGCTCGGGCACCGCCTCGGCCAGCGCGCCGAAGACGGCCACCGGCAGGTAGTGCCCGATGGCCGCCCGCGCGCCGACGGCCGCCGGAAAGCGCGGGTTCAAGATGCAGCCCTCGGGTGCCGTGACGACCAGCGGCCGGAAGCAGCCCTCGTTGTTCGGCACGTCCGGCGCGACGACGCACTTCACGCCGAAGGCCGTGTACGCGAACGTGTAGTTGGGGACGACGTTGAAGGCCGTCGGCTGCTGCGGCGACGTGCCACTGTAGTCGCAGATGAGCTGCGCCTTCGCGTGGTCGATGGTCAGCGTGAGCCGGATCGTGAGCTGCTCGCCCAAGCCGTCGACGACCAGCGTGTACGGATACACGCCGGCCGGCAGCTCGCGGATCGCCGCCCGCGTCGCAGCCTCCGACTGCGCCTGGATCGTGCGCGCCAGCGCGCCGAGGTCCTCGACGCCGTACTCCTCGACCAGGTCGATGAGTCGCCGCCCGGCTAGCTCGTTGGCCGCGATCTGCGCCCGCAGGTCGCCGAGGACCTCGTCAGGCACGCGCACGTTGTGGCGTATGAACTCGGCGACCATCTCGTTGGGCCGCCCGCCGTCGTACAGCTTGCAGACCGGGATGCGCAGGCCCTCCTCGAAGACCTCGTGGTTGTCGGGCGAGCGCATGCGGCCGCCGATGTCCGGCGCGTGGGCCGTCGAGGCGGCGATGGCGATGAGCCGGCCTAGGTGGAAGATCGGCACGGCGACGTTGATGTCGTTCAGGTGGCCCGTGCCGAGCCAGGGGTCGTTCGTGACCAGGATGTCGCCCGGCCGCAGCGTCTCGGCCGGGTAGCGGCGCAGCAGGTGGCGGACGGTCACCGGCAGCGTGCCGATGAACGACGGGATGCTCAGCGACGACTGCGCCAGCGAGTTGCCCTGCGCGTCGAGCAGCACGCACGCGAAGTCATTCGACTCGCGGACGATGGTGGAGAACGACGTGCGCACGAGCGTGGCCGAGGCCTCGTCGACGATGGCAATGAGCCGGCTCCAGAGGATCTCCAGCGTGATGGGGTCGAAGTCACGCGCCACGGCCGGCCTCCCCGAGCTCGATGATCAGCGTGTGGTACGGATCGACGTGGAACGTCTGATCAGGGCCGACAACGACGGTCGACTCGCGCTCCTCGACGATGGCCGGGCCGGCGAAGCGGTCGCCCGGGCGCAGGGCATAGCGGTCGAACACCGCCGTCGACGCGAAGCCGCCCAGCTCGGGGAAGTAGACCGGCCGCTCGCCACGCTGCGCCGCGCCGCCGTGGCCGGGACCATCGCGACTGCGCAGCGCCTCGGCGACGCGCGTCGCGTCAGTCGGCGGGCCTGCAGCGCGCAGCCGCCAGTTGAGGCCCTCGACCTCCAGGCCGGGCACAGTGCGCTCGTAGAGCGCGCGGTAGGCCTCCTCGAACGCCTTGGCCAAGACGGGCGCGTGCTGCGGGCCGTACGGTCCGGGCGGCAGTGGCGTGACGACCTCGAAGCCCTGGCCGACGTAGCGCAGGTCGGCCGTCGGCTGGAACACGACGGCCTCCTCCGGCACGCCTACCTGAGCCAGCAGGGCCGCGGCCTCGCGGCTCATGCCATCGTAGATAGCGTTCAGCCGCGCCCAGTCCATCTCGTCGAGGCGCGCGACGTAGGCGTGCACCAGATCGGTCTGCGGCGGGGCGACCAGCAGGCCGATAGTCGAGGCCACGCCCGAGCCGAGGGGGCAGAGCACGCGCTTGAGCTGCAGCTTCTTGGCAACGCGGTAGGCGTGCACCGGGCCGGCGCCGCCGGTGGCCACCAGCGCGTACCTGCGCGGGTCGCGCCCGCGCTCGGCGATGTGCACGCGGGCCGCCGAGGCCATGTTCTCGTTGACGATGTCGTGGATGCCCCAGGCGACGGCGACGGCGTCGCGGCCGAGCGGCGCGGCCAGCTTCTCCTCGACCGCTCGCCGCGCAGCGGCCACGTCGAGGCGCATCTCCCCGCCGAGGAAGAATTCGGCGTTGAGGTAGCCGAGCAGCAGGTCGGCGTCGGTGACCGTCGGCTCCTCGCCGCCCTGGCCGTAGCACGCCGGGCCCGGCGCCGCGCCGGCCGAGTCCGGCCCGACCTTCATCAGCCCCAGCCGGTCGAGGCGCGCGATGCAGCCGCCGCCGGCGCCGCACACGATGACCACGAGGGCCGCGTCCGACAGCGGCAGGCCAGAGCCCTTCTTGAAGCGATGGACACGGCCGGCCTCGAACGAGTACGTGACCAGC
>JACQUS010000229.1 GCA_016210125.1 Chloroflexota bacterium
ATCGGCGTGAGGGCCTAGAATGAGCCTACGCGATCCCGCGCCGCCGGCTACACGGTGGCGCACAGCAGTGTGACCTTCGTCGTGGACCGTATCGGGCGTGTGCGCCTCGCATACCCGGTGGACCTGCAGCCGGACGACCTCGCCGCCGACCTGCGCATCCTGGTCCGTGAGAAGGTGAGCTAGTCGAGGGCGTGTCGTGATCGATCTACGCGTGTCGCGATGGCAGGTGAGGGAGACCGCACTGGTGGCCGCCGGCGCAGTGCTGCTCGCCCTGGCCGTAGCGGCGTGTGGCGCTGCCGCGCCGGCCCGTCCGGACATCGGCGTCATCGACCCGTGGGTCCGCGCTGCGCCGGGTCCGGGGTCGGGCCACGGCGGAGCCAGCGTGATGCCCGCGCCACCGGCGAGTCAGGGCGGGCCGAGCACGATGCACGGCGACGCGAGCGCGGCGGGCGGCGGTGTGAGCGCAGCGTACATGACGCTGACCAATCGCGGCGCTAGCGCCGACTTTCTCGTCGGTGTCCGCTGCGACATGGCAAGCGCCGCCGAGCTGCACGAGTCCGTGCGCGAGGGCGACATCGTGCGCATGCGCCCGGCGGCCCGCGTCGAGGTGCCTGCTGGTGGACAGACCGCGTTGGCCCCGGGCGGGCTGCACGTGATGCTTGTCGGCGTCAAGCGGGAGCTGGTGCCTGGCGCCAAAGTGCCGCTGGTCCTGCGTTTTGAGCGCAGCGGTGAGGTCGGCGTCGAGGCGGTTGTGCGTTAGGCCAGTGCCATCGGGGGTGATACCGTGCGTCGCGGGGTCGCGTGTCTGCTCGTGCTGGCGCTCGCCGTGCTCGCCTGTGCGCCGGCCGTTCCGGCCGGCATGGCCGGCGTGCGCCCGCTCGCCCAGCAGCCAGCGCCGGCGGCCGGCCGCGAGGTCGTGTTCACCATCGCGCCGGGCACCGGCACCGCGCAGGCGCGCGGCGACCAGGCACGGCTGCTGCCGGAGGCGCTGGACCTCCGCGTCGGCGACACCTTGGTGATCGAGAACCGCGACCAGACGTTCCACAGCTTCGGGTGGTTCCTGGTCTCCCCCGGCCAGCGCTATGCGCGAACGTTCACCGAGCCCGGGACGGTGGTGCTCTTCGACCTCGGCTGCACGGGCAGCGGCGTGGGGAACTACACGACGGTGCGCGTCGAGCAGTGACAGCGTCGCCCGCGAGGACGCTTGCCAGCCGCGCGGGTAGCTCCTATCCTGTTGCCGGCAGTGGGAGCGCAATGCCGCCCCTGCCAGCAGGACAGGAAAGGAGCCGGCTGCGATGCCCTCGACCGTTCTTCTCGCCGAGCTGACCCGCGAGCACGTCCGCGAGCTGGCGCCGCGGGCGACGGCCGTCTTGCCGACGGCGGCGGTGGAGCAGCACGGCCCGCACCTGCCTCTGGCCACGGACACCTTCGCCTGCACGGCCGTCTGCCAGCGCGCCGCTGAGCTAGCGAGCGCCGACGTGCCGGTCCTCGTTGCGCCGACCCTACCCTACGGCTTCTCACACCACCACCTGCCGCACCCGGGCGTGCTCACGCTCTCGTCCGCGACGTTCGCCCAGGTCGTCCGCGAGCTAGGTGACAGCCTCTACCGGTCCGGGTTTCGCCGCCTAGTGATCGTCAACGGCCACGGCGGCAACGACGAGCTGATTCGCATCGCCGCGCGCGACCTGGCAAATGAGCTCCACATGTCCATCGCCGCCGCGTCGTACTGGACGATCGCCTGGCGCGCGCTGGTCACGGAGGCCGATGCCGGCCGGCTGGGGCAGTTGCCGGGCCACGCCGGCGCGTTCGAGACATCGCTGGTGCTGGCGCTGCGCCCGGAGCTGGTCGACCGCGCTGCGCTACCGCCGGCGCGCCGCGGCGGCGGCGTCCCGGACGCCCAGCGGCTGGAGCCGGCCGTGTTCCGCGCCGGGGTACGTCTGGGCACCGGGCCTGGCTACAACGACGACCCGAGCGCCGCGACGGCCGAGGCCGGCCAGCGCTACCTCGATGTGATCAGCCGCGCGGTGGCGGCATTCGTCGTCGACTTCCATCGCCGGCACCCGGAGGCCTAGCGGACGCGGGCAGCCCCCGCCGCGGCCGCCCGCGCGTATCGCTGCGGCCGGTGCTTGTGCAGGGGCACTACGGGGCGCCGAAGTGCCCCTGCAGGGCGTCGGCCGCTAGTACCTCGTACACGGCCGCCGAGAGCTTGGCGACGCGCGGGGCACAGGCGGTCTCCTCCGAGAGCACGACGAGGACGTAGGCCCCCTGTGGCGCCAAGACGACGCCGGCGTCATGGCAGGCGTTCTCCCAGTTGCCCGTCTTGTGCGCCACCGGCACGCCTTGGGGCAGCCCGGCGGGGATGCGGTCGTTGACCTTCTGGCCCCTCAGCAGCGCCAGCATCTCCTGGCTGGCGCGCGAGCTGACCGCCTGCCCGCGCGCTAGGCCCTCGAGAACCAGCGCCAGGTCGCCGGCCGTCGTCGGCAGCTCGGTCGTGAGCTGGGTGTGGCGCAGCCCGGCCGCGGCGAGGCGCTGGTTGGTGGCCCAGCCGCCCAGCCGCTTGTGCAGCATAATCGCGGCGACGTTGTCGCTCTGCGTAATCATTGCCTCGGCCAGATCGGCGATCGTTACCGCGCTCTCCACCGGCCAGAGCAGCGGGCCGAGGGCGTAGCTCGCGTGCTCCTCCGTCACCACGATCTCCTCGTCGAATCGAAGCTCGCCGCGCTCGCGCTGGTAGAAGACGTCGTAGAGCAGTACGAGCTTGTAGAGACTCGCGGCGTAGAACACGCGGTCGCGGCTGAGCGCCACGCCGCAGCCATCGCTCACGCGCTTCACGACGACGGCGTAGTCCGCGCTCGCGGCGCCGAGCGTCTCGTACACCGCCTCGGCCAGGCGCGCGTGCCAGCGCAGCGGCAGTGGCCGCAGCGCCGGCGGCAGCGGCCCGGCGGCACGGCCTGCGCCGCTTCTCGCGGTCCGCGGCTCGTCCGCGGCCGGCTCGGAGGGCTCCGCCAGGGGCGCGCAGGTCGGCACCGGCGCGCGGTCCGCGGGCGCATCGGCGGGATCCTGGGCGCGGTCATCGGCAGACGGCGCCGGCCACGTGCCCTCGCCAGCCGGCGGATCGGGTCGCGGGGCCGCGCCGGCGCTGGCGCCGGCCGGCCCGCTAGTCGGCGCGCCGCTCCCCGCAGCGACGGGTGGGTGATTGGCGCGGGCGCTTGCGGCCGGCTGTGCCGCCCCGGTCGCCGTGGCGGCCGGACCCGCCGGCTGCTGCGGAACGGACGCGACGGCACGCAGCGATTGGATGGCGGCAGCCAGGGGTGCGCCGGCCGAAGGCACCAGCACGGCGAGCGGCACGGCACCGAGGAGCAAGAGGACGGCCAGCCAGCAGACCCGCGTCAGGTTCATCCGCCCCTGCACCTCCAGCCGGCGGCCGGGCCGAGCGTAGCACGGCGCGGTGTGCGCAGCGATCGGCCGGCGGCGGACAGTCAGCGAAGTGTCAAGATGTCACACTTCCATGCTACGCGCTCGCGGTCGCCCAGGCAACCAGCGTTCCTTGCCAATCGCGCTGCGCCGCCGTAGAATCAGCGCCGCGAGAGGCCGACCCCCAGATGAGCGCCGAAGGCAACGTCGTCAGCAGCACCGATGCCTACCGCGGCCGCGTCGTGAGCCTGCGCCTCGACGAGATTGCGCTGCCGAGCGGCGCGCGCATCCGCCGCGAGGTCGTCGAGCACGCCGGCTCGGTGGCCATCGTCGCGCTGGACGCCGACGGCAACGTCGTGCTGGTGCGGCAGCACCGCCACGCCGTCGGGCGCAGCCTGCTCGAGATTCCGGCCGGCACCCGCGAGCCAGGCGAGGACGCGCTCGCCTGCGTGCACCGCGAGCTGGCCGAGGAGACCGGCTACACCGCGGACCACGTCGAGCGCCTCACGGGCTTCTACGC
>JACQUS010000230.1 GCA_016210125.1 Chloroflexota bacterium
CCAGCGGTAGCGGCATCTAGCCACGGTATGCGCGGCCACGCGGTCGGATCGCCTCGCCCTCGCGCACTGCCGCCTCGTCCTCAGGCGTCAGCGGCTCGTCGTCTTCCGGCGCCCCTGAGCAGGCCCGCACAAGTGCAACACAGCCCACATCACACAACCACGTCAGGAACCGCCAGACACTTGACACGCCCCACGATCTGTGCTCTACTGAAGACGCCAGGTGAGGCAGCGCAACGGAGCGCTCAGCCCATCACCCGCGGGAGGGGACCTGTGCTCACCGTCAGCAGGAGCGAGCTCCACCAGCTCCGGATCATTTACGCCGACCTCAAAGAGCTCTTCCACGACGACCTGCGCGCCGGCGCGTTCGACGAAGCCCACGACCTGCTCATGCGCCGTATCCGGCCGCTGCGCGAGCTCTTCGTCCGCGAAGAGTGGAACATCGACACGTCGCGGCGCACCGACGAGTTCTGAGCCTCCGGCGCGCATCTGCCGCCGTTTCGCAGCCCGCGGTATGCGCTCCCCTCGCGCGCCCGAATGAGCGGGTCTCCACCGCGATGTCGTATCATTCGGCCACGGCGCCGCGGTCGGCGCACGATGCCGCGTTCGAGCGCAGAGCGGGGCAGAAGTCTACGCAGCAGCGTACAATGGGCCCGGCGTGAGGTGCGCCTTCGCCGTGGCCGGGCCGCGCCCCCGCGATCATCGTCGCCCCGGCCGTCGATGCCGCCGGCGGAGCGATGCGGCCGGCTCCGCGCACGCGTGGGAGGTTGGCCCTGCTTCAGTCGCGACCTGCTGCCGCAGATGGCTCGGCCGCGGACCAGGGCGGGCCCCTCAGACTGGCCGATCCCGAGCTGGCCGAGCGGCGCCTGCGTGCGCTCCTGGCCGTGCTCCGCGGCCGGCGACCCGTCCTGATCGTCACCCACGACCAGCCCGACCCCGACGCCCTGGCCGCCGCCGCTGCCGTGCGCTACCTGCTCGCTGAGCGCGCCGGTCGCGCCGCAGTGATCGCCCACGGCGGGATGCTGGGGCGCCCGGAGAACCGCGCCATGGCGCGTCTGCTGGCCATCCCGTTGGAGTCGCTCAGCGACGTACGCTTCGAGCGCTTCGGCCCCATCGTCCTTGTGGACACCCAGTACGGCATCGGCAACCACTCGCTGCCGCCCGACCGCGTGCCGGCAGCGACGCTCGATCACCACCCGCCCGTGCAGCCGGCGGTCGAGGCTTTCCGCGACGTGCGGCCAGAGTACGGCGCCAGCTCGACCATCGCCCTAGAGTACCTGGTCGCAGCCGGACTCACGCCGCCGACCTGGCTAGCCACCGCCCTCTACAACGGCATCCGCACCGACACGCAGGACCTCAGCCGCCACGCATCGCCGGCCGACGAGGCGGCCTACGCCGCGCTCGGCCCGCTCATCGACCGACGTGTCTTAGTCCGCATCACCTTCCCGCCGCTGCCGCGCACGCACTACGCCCTCTTGCGACGGGCGATCGAGCGCGCCGTCATCCTGCCACCGCTGGTCGTCAGCGTCCTCGACGAGGTCCGCAATCCGGACACCGTGAGCGAGATCGCCGACCTTCTGGCGCGCTACGAGGGCGCCGATTGGGCGGCGACGATCGGCATTCACCGTGGCATGATCCTGCTCTCGCTGCGCTCCACCGGCGCCGACGCCGACGCCGGCTCCGCCGCCGCGCGCGCGCTCCAGGGCCTGGGCACGGCCGGTGGCCGCCCGCGGGCCGCGGCCGGGCGCGTCGACGCCCACGGTCTGGGCCGAGCGGGACGCCGTGCGCGGCAGTGGGAGATCGTCGAGCGGCTGTGCGAGGTCGTTGGCACCCGGGGCGAGCCGCAGCCGCTGGTGCCGCGTCGGCGATTGCCGAACGCCGCAGCGCGCCTCTGGCGCACTTGATGCCACGACAGCGATGTAGCCCCGCCCCCTTCCCACCGGCCGCTGAGGCAGCAGAGGGCGAGCAGCGGGGTGAGGTCGATGCGTCCCTTCGCCTCGGACTCACCTCCCTTTTCACCGCGCGACGACCGCGCTCGGCCTCGTCGGGCGCCGGCTTCGCCGTCGGTGATTCCCTGGCCAGGGCGTGGGAGCGGCTGGCGCGCGCCGGCGTGGACGAGCCCCGGCTGGTCGCTGAGCTGCTGCTGGCCCGCGCGCTCGGCCGCGCGCGCACGTGGCTGCACGCCCATCCCGAGGCCACCGTGCCGACCGACGCCGCCGGGCGGTTCGCCGCGCTCGTCGCCCGCGCGGCGCGCCACGAGCCCCTCGCCTACATCCTCGGCGTGCGCGAGTTCTACGGGCACACCTTCCTCGTCCGCTCCGGCGTACTCGTGCCGCGACCCGAGACCGAGGTGCTGGTAGAAGTGGCGCTGGCCCGCTTGCAGCGCCCCGAGCCGCGCGTCGCCGACGTCGGCTGCGGCTGCGGGGCCGTCGCCATCAGCGTCGCGCTGGCGCGCCGGGACGCGCGGGTCGTCGCCCTCGACCGCAGCGCTCGCGCAGTCCAGGTGTCACGCTGCAACGCGCAGCGCCTCCGCGCGGCGCGCGTGACCGTGGTGCGGGGCGATCTGCTCGCGCCGCTGCGCGGGCCGGTCGACGCCGTCCTCGCCAACCTGCCGTACCTCACGGCGCGGGAAATGCGCCGGCTGCCGCCGGCGCTGCGCCGCGAGCCGCGCGCGGCGCTCGACGGCGGGCCCGACGGCCTTGCACTGTACCGTCGCCTGCTGCCGCAGGCTGCGACGCTCCTCCGGGCGGGCGGCCTCTGCGCCTTCGAGATCGGCCCCGCGCAGAGTCGCGCGGCGCGGGCGCTCGCTACGGCGACCTGGCCTGCGGCGCGCGTCGGCGTCGTCCGCGACTACGCCGGCCGCGACCGCGTGGTGGCCGTGGAGCTGTGAGCGGTGCCGCGCCGGCGCACCGTCATCCTGGCGGCCGATCCCGCTGGCATCGCCGCCGCGGCGGGGCTGCTGCGCGACGGGCACCTGGTCGCCTTTCCCACCGACACCTTATACGCCCTCGGCGCGCTGGCTACGGACGCGCGGGCGGTCGCGGCGGTGTTTCGTGCCAAGGGACGTGGGGAGGCGAACGCTCTGCCCGTGCTGCTCGCCGACGCCGCCGATCTGCCGCGCGTAGCCAGGGACGTCCCGCCGGCGGCGCGCCGGCTAGCAGCCCGCTTCTGGCCAGGCGAGCTCACGATCATCGTGCCGGCACGCGCCGACCTCCCGCCGCTGCTCCACGGACATAGCGGCACCATTGCCACGCGCGTGCCGGCGCACGAGGCCGCGCGCGCCCTCATTCGCGCCGCCGGTGGGCCGCTGACCGGCACAAGCGCCAACCGCTCCGGTGCTGCGCCGGCGCGCACGCCCGCCGAGGTGCTGGCGCAGCTCGGCGGGCGGATCCACGCCGTGCTGGACGGCCTAGCTCCTGGCGGCACGCCTTCTACCGTCGTCGACGCGACCGCCACGCCGCCGCGGGTCCTCCGCCTCGGCGCCGTATCAGCCGACGCGCTGCGCGCGGCGCTGGACGGCGACGTGGCCGTCTGACCCGCTGCGTCCAGGGATATCCCTCACTCGCGTTGACATCCGCTTTGAGCTGTGGCGACGGGGGAGTTGCCCATGTCGCTGCGCGACGCCAGCGATGTTGCGTGTCGCGGGCGCCGAAGGGCGAGCCCGGCGCTAGCGGCGCAGCCTGCGCAGCCAGAGCAGCAGGGCAGCCACCACGGCGAGCTGCATAAGCAGCACCTCGCCGATGCCGTAGCGCTGCAAGAGGAATACCGAGAGGACAAAGAGACCCAGCGCCACCACGAACACGAGCGCCCGGACGGACACGGTCGCCTCGCGGCCGGGCGCTACGGCCGGCTCGGCGCGGCCGGCTGTGCCGTCGGCGGCTGCTGCTCGGCCACGTCCTCGGCGCGACGCCACTCGGGGGGCGGCCCGCCATTGGCCGCACTACCCGCCGGCGCCGTGACGCCCCCGGGTGCCGGAGCGGCGGCCACCGGCGCGGAGGCGCTCGCCGGGCCCTGCGCGCGCGGCGCGGACGGCGGCGTCAGCGGTAACGGTGGGACGACCACGGCCGGCGTCGGCGACGGGGTCGGCGGCGCCGTCGGCGTCGGCGTCACGCGCGCCTGCGCCGTCGTCGGCGTAGCGGTCGAACCTCGCTGCTCGGCGGCGACGACTGGCGACTCGCGCCGCTGCGGCGTCGGCGTGCCCTCGGGCTGCAGCGACGCCGCGCCGTCATCGGTGGGCTGCGGCTGGCTGTGAATCGGCGGCACGGCCTTCGCCTCGGCCGCGGCCTCAGGTGGCGCTTTGCTGCCCGGCGCCGGCCGCTGCGGCGCGTTCACCGACCGCACCTCACCCATAGGCACGGGCGCCTGCCGCTGGCCCGCGGCCGTCGGCGGCAACGCGGGCTGCTCCGGCGCCGACGCGACCGGGGCGATGACGCGCGGCGGCGGCGGCACCGAGAGCAGCGCGGCCTGCGGGTCACCTAAGCGACTCTGCGGGGCCGGCGACGGCGCCGCGCTAACCGGAGTGGACGGCGGCGGGGCCAGGGGCTCGGCGACCTCACCGGCCTTCACGCGCTCGACGTACGCGCGGCCCTGGCGCGCCACCTCGACGGCCTGCTCGACCGCCGGCTTCACGTCGGCCGACGCGCGGCGCAGCACGTCGCTCAAGGCGGCCTCCTGCTGCCGCAACTCGCCCTCGACGCGCTTGACCACTGGCGCGTGGTAGCCGAGCTGCGGCTCCTCGCGCAGCACCTCGGCCGCCGCGCGCAGCTCGCGCTGGTAGCCCTCCGTCGCCGCGGTCGCCGCCGCCGGCCGCGTGTCGCTGGCGGCCTCCAGCTCCGCGATGCGGCGCGCGGCGAAGGTCAGGTGCAGCGCCACGCGCTCCTCGGGTGCCACGGCCACGCGGAGCTGCACTCCCTCCACGGCGGTCTTTACGAGGTACAGGGGCTCGTCGGGCAGGCTGCCCGCCGACGCGACGACCGCGCCGGAAGCAAGGCCGAACACGAGCAAGAAAGACGCGGCAAGCCGCAGCGCCACGCGCGGGAGCGGCTGCGCGCGCCGCCGGAGCGCAGGGGCAACGGCGATGCGTGCCATCAGGCGCTCGCGCGCCGCAGCGCGGAAGGCCGGCCGGGGCGCTACGCGCGGAACGGCGCGCAGCGCGGCAACGAGCTCGTCATCGACCGTCTCCGCGAGCAGCGCGTCGTTTAATTCGAGGGCTGCGCCGTCATCACTCGCCAGCTCGGCAAAGCGGCGCGCGGCAACCTCGCTCGCTTCGCGGAGCAAACGCCTCAGGGCTTCGTCGCGGCGTCCGTCGCGCTCCATCATTCGCCGTCCCGCGCGAGCGCCGCGCGCAGCGCCGAGAGGCCACGGAACTGGAGCGCGCGCACCGCGCCCTCGTTCTTGCCCATGATCGCCGCGATCTCGCTATGATCGAACTCTTCGATGAAGCGCAAAATCAAGACCTGCTGTTGCTCGCTCGTCAAGTCCTGCATGGCGCATAACACAGCCTGCGCCGCTAGTCGGCGCTCGGCGGCGTGCTCCGGATCAGGCGTCCGCGCCGGAAGCGTCTCCGCCAGCGGCGCCGTCACGCGGCGGGTGCGGAAGTGGTCGATCACGTGGTTATGAGCCAGCCGCATCAGCCACGCCGAGAACGGAACGCCTTGCTCGCGGTACCGACCGATCGCCTCCCAGGCCTTGAGGAAGATCTCCTCGCTCAGGTCCTCGGCTTCCTCGACGCTGCCCACACGGTAGTAGACATACCGGTAGACACGCTCGAGGTAGCGATCGTACAAGGCACCGAACGCGCTCGCGTCGCCGACGATGGCGCGCCGCACCAGGTCGACAACCTCGACATCGGTGGAGCTCACCGCTCACCCCGGCATGGACTACAACGACAGCCAAGCAGGCACGTTACGCAAGACCCTTGCACGCCTCCCTGGCTGGCCGTGGCACTCCATTCTACCATGCGGCAAGGGTCACTTGGCTACAGAATGATGACATCTTCTGTAGCATTGCCGCAGCGCACGCCTTGCCTGCCGCTGCGAGAGCTGGCGGCACTCGCCCGCCGAACCGCACATCGCCCTACCCTACGGGCTGCCCCACCCCTGCCCCGAGAGGGTCCCCAAAGGGGGCGAAGCCCCCTTTGGATTCCCCGTTTTGGGTTACCCGTTGGTCTTCACCCCGTCGGTCGAATTTGCCCGCCGGCGCCGCCGGCCTGCCGCCGGAGCGCGGCCTACGACCTCCGCGGCCGGAACGTACCGCCTACAGCGCCACCAGCGCCTCGTTGAGGATGCCCACGGCCTCGTCGACCTCGGCTTCGCGGAGCACTAGCGGCGGCGCCAAGCGAATCGTGCGCGGGCCAGTGTTGTTGATCAGCAGGCCACGCTGGAGACACTGGGCGACGAGCTCGGCCGCCACGTCGCGGGCGAGGTCGAAGGCGACCAGCAGGCCCAGGCCACGGACCGTCGTGACCAGCGGCTGGCGCGCGCGCAGCCCTTCGAGCTGCTCGCGCAGGTAGGCGCCGACCTGCGCCGCGTGCTCGACGAGGCCCTCGCGCTGGATGGTGTCGACAGTGGCGATGCCCGCGGCGCAGGCCAGCGGGTTGCCCCCGAAGGTCGACCCGTGGTCGCCGGGCTCGAAGACCGCGGCGCGCTCGTTCGCCAGGATCGCGCCGATCGGCACGCCACCGGCCAGCCCCTTGGCCAGGGTGATGATGTCCGGCTCGGCGCCGCTGTGCTCGTAGGCGAAGAAGCGCCCGGTGCGGCCCATCCCCGTCTGGATCTCGTCGAACATCAGCAGCAGGTTCTGCTCGTCGCACCACGCGCGCACGTCGCGCAGGTAGTCGAAGTCGGCCAGGTGGACGCCGCTCTCGCCTTGGATCGGCTCTAGCAGCACGGCGGCCGTTTCGGCCGTCGTGGCCGCCTTGAGCGCCGGCAGGTCGTTCAGCGGCACGTGCTTGAACCCGGCCGGCATCGGTGCGAAGGGCGCCTGGTACTTCGGCTGGCCGGTCGCCGCCAGGGTGGCCAGCGTGCGTCCGTGGAACGCGTCCACCGCGCCGATGACCTCGTAGGCCCCGTCGCGGCGCAGCTTACCGTACTTGCGCGCCAGCTTGATGGCCCCCTCATTGGCCTCTGCGCCGCTGTTGGCGAAGAAGACTTTGTCGCAGCAAGAGCGCGCGACCAGCCGCTCGGCGAGCTCTATCTGCGGCGTGAGGTAGTACAGGTTCGACGTGTGGACAAGCTGCCCAGCCTGTGTACAGATTGCGTCGCGCAGCGCCGGATGGCAGTGGCCCAGGACGTTGACGGCGATGCCCGCCAAAAGGTCCATATAGACGCGGCCCTCGGCGTCCCAGACACGCACACCCTCGCCGCGGACCAGCACCACCGGCTGGCGCTTGAACACGTGCATAAACACGCGCCGCTCGCGTTCGATCCAGTCGGCCACGTCAGTCCTCCTCGGTGATGCGCGTGCCGCCGCCGTCGGCCAGCAGCAGCGCGCGCAGCAGCGCGTGCGCCGTCCGCCCGTCGACGATCTGCGCCGCACGCGCGCCGTGTAGGGCGTGCAGGCATGCTTCGACCTTGGGGATCATCCCCCCGTGGATGACGCCGCCGGCGATGAGCTCGCGGACTTGGTGGGCGCTCAAGGTGCGCAACGTCTCGCCGTCGGTGCCCGTGACCCCGGGTACGTCGGTCAGGAAGACGACCTGCTCGGCGCCGAGCCCGCGGGCCAC
>JACQUS010000231.1 GCA_016210125.1 Chloroflexota bacterium
CGCGGTTGCGCACGATGCCCGGGTCGGCGAGCAGCCGGGCCAGGTCGGCCTCGCCGTAGCGCGCCACCGTGGCCGGGTCGAAGCCGTCGAAAGCCACGCGGTAGCGCTCGCGCTTGCGCAGGATGGTCGCCCAGCTCAGGCCGGCCTGCGCGCCGGCGAGGACCAGCGCCTCGAAGAGGCCGCGGTCGTCGTGGAGGGGCACGCCCCACTCGCGGTCGTGGTAGGCGATCATGAGCGGGTCGGTCCCCACCCACCCGCAGCGTTCACCTTGCCCCAATGCCGCCTCCTGTTCCTTATCTGGCGTCCCCGCTGCGCGCTCGGTCCGCACGTAGTGTAGCGCGATCGCCGTAGGCGCGCGGCACGCCTGGCGCCGCCACGGCACCGGGCTGTCTTGACCAACGGCTGGCATACTGCTACCGTTCTTGTCAAGGAGGGCACGCTCAGGGTCCGAGCCCGTCCCGAGTCAGTCGCAGTGAGGTGGGGGAGCGATGCGTACGGCGTTCCGCAGCACATGCCTGTTGATCCTGGTCGTGCTCACCCTCGGCGCGTGCAGCGGCCAGCCAGAGCCGACGCCGGCGCCCGGCGAGGGCGGCGCCACGCGCGCCGGCACGCCGGCCGCCGGCACCCCGCGCCGCGGCGGGACGCTGACCATCGCGGCGACGACGGACGCCGTCAGCTTCCACCCCTACAAGACGACCGACACGGCCTCCGGCAGCTACCAGGGCTACGTCTTCGGCGGGTCGCTCACCAAGCGCGACCCCAAGACGCTGGAGATCGTGCCGGAGTTAGCCGAGAAGTGGACGATCTCCGACGACAAGACGACCTACACGTTCACGCTCCGCGACGAGATCAAGTGGAGCGACGGCCAGCCGATCACCAGCGCCGACTTCGTCTGGACCTTTGAGCAAGCGAACAAGCCAGAGAACAAGTATCCCTATCGCAGCAACTTTGAGGAGATCGTCTCCTACACGGCGCCCGACCCGCGCACCATCGTTGTCAAGATCAAAGAGCCGCTAGCCGTGGGCATCGAGATGGCCGACGCGGTGACGCCGCTGCCGAAGCACGTGTGGGAGAAGTACGACTGGAACGACCCGGACAAGAACCCCGAGATCTTGCGGCCAGCGGTCGGCAGCGGCATGTGGAAGCTGAAGGAGTGGCGGCGCGAGGACCACGCGACGTTCGAGGCCAACGACCTGCACTTCGACGGCCGGCCGTACATCGACCAGCTCGTCGTGCGCGTCGTGCCGAGTCAGGCGGTCGCCTTCCAGATGCTGCGCAGCGGCGAGATCGACTGGGCGAGCTTCACGCCGGCCGACTACAAGGAGGCCAAGAGCCTGCCCAACGTCAACGTCTACGAGTGGTGGCTGGCGCGCGGCAACTGGTCGTACATCGGCTACAACCTGCGCCACCCGATGCTGCAGGACATCCGCGTCCGGCAGGCGCTTGCGCAGGCCATCGACCGCAAGATCATCATCGATCGCGTGCAGTACGGCCTCGCGCAGCCGACCTACTCGGCGTGGCCGCCGAGTAGCTGGGTCTACAACCCCGACGTGCCCAAGTTCGACTACGACCAGCGCCGCGCCGAGCAACTTCTCGACGAGGCCGGCTGGCGCAAGGGCGCCGACGGGATGCGCGCGAAGGACGGACAGAAGCTGCAGCTCAAGCTGCTGTTCGGTCCCAATACCAACAAGGTGCGCGAGGGCATCGCTACCATCGTGCAGGAGCAGTGGCGCCAGGTGGGCGTGCAAGTCGAAGTGACCGGGCTGGAGTGGGGCGCGTACCTCGACAAGCTCACCAAGTCGCCGTTTGACTACGACCTCTTCGTGCTCGGCTGGCTCTCGACCATCGACCCGCACTGGAGCTACCAGATCTGGTCCGAGGCCACGATTCCCGACCTGAACGCCGGGGGCTACGTCAACAAGAAGGTCGAGGAGCTCTTCCGCCAGGGCGCCCGCGAGTTCGACCGCGAGAAGCGCAAGAAAATCTACCAGGAGATCCAGAAGCTCATCACCGACGACCTGCCGTACATGTTCCTCAGCGTGAACATGTCGTACACTGGCGTCAGCAAGCGGGTGAGGGGCATCGAGCCCTCCCCGCTGGGCATCGAGTACAACCTGAACAAGTGGTGGATCGAGCGGTAGTGCGATGGGCCGCTACGTCTTTCGGCGCACCATCCAGTCGCTGTTCCTCCTTGTGGGGATCAGCCTGCTCTCCTTCGTGCTGATGCACCTTGCGCCTGGCGGGCCGGTGACGATGCTCGAAGACCCGAAGATGAAGCCCGAGGTCATCGCCGAGATCCGGCGCTCCTTCGGGCTCGACGACCCCGTCCCGGTGCAGTACGCGCGGTGGCTGTGGGGCGTCGTGCGCCTCGACTTCGGGCGCTCGTTCATCGACAACCGCCCCGTCATCGACAAGATTCTCGAGCGTGTGCCGGCCACGTTTCAGCTCTCGCTGGCCGCGTTCATCATCGGCCTGCTGGGCATCCCCATGGGCATCTACGCGGCGCTGCGCCGCGGCTCGTGGGCCGACAACGTCGTCCGCGTCTTCATCGTCGTGGGCAACGCCGTGCCGCACTGGTGGCTGGGCCTGATGATCCTGCTCATCTCCGCCTCCACCGTGCGCGTCTTCCCGCTCGGGGGCATGTACACGCCGGGGCAGGACACCCTGCTCAACCGCTTCTGGCATCTCTCACTGCCGGCCCTGATCGGCGCGATGTCGGGCTGGATCGTCTTCGGCCGCTTCCTGCGCTCGGAGGTGCTGGAGATCCTGCGCCAGGACTACATCCGCACGGCGCACGCCAAGGGCCTGAACTGGCCCGTGGTCCTGCGCCGCCACGCGCTGCGTAACGCCCTGATCCCGGTGGTCACGATCCTCGGCGGGTCGCTCGCCGGCCTGTTCTCCGGCGCCGTGCTGCTGGAGACGACGTTCTCGTGGCCCGGCATGGGGCGGCTAGCCGTCTCGGCGGCCTTCCAGCGCGACTACCCGCTGCTCATGGCCCTGACCATCGTCTTCTCGATCCTGGTGATCCTCGGCAACCTGCTGGCCGACCTGGCGTACGGTCTGGTCGATCCGCGCGTGCGCTACGACTGATGCCGCGCTGAGGATGGGTGGTGTGCAAGCAGAGCCGGTGCAGAAGGGCAAGCCCAGCACGCGTAGGGACGGGGCCGAGAGCCTTCGGCTGACGAAAAGCCGCAGCCACTGGACCATCGCCTGGGCGCGGCTGCGACGCGACCGCCTCTCGCTCATTGCCATGGCTGGCTTCGGCCTCATCTGCCTCGTCGCCCTGGCCGGCCCGTGGCTCGCCGAGGTCGTCTTGCACGCGGACCCCGCGCGGCAGAACATGCTGCGCAACTTCGAACCGCCCGGCGCGCAGAACCTGCTCGGCACCGACGACTTCGGCCGCGATGTGCTGACGCGGCTGATCTGGGGCGCGCGCGTCTCCGTCGGCGTGGGCTTCGCCGTGGCGGCCATCTCGCTAACCATCGGCGTCGTCCTCGGCCTGCTGGCGGGGTTTTACGGCGGCGTGCTCGACGACCTCATCAACGCCATCATCCAGACCATGCTCAACATCCCGCTGCTCTTCCTGGTCATTCTGCTCTCGGTCGTCTTCCGCCCGAGCCCCATCGGCCTGGCGATCATCTTCGGCGTAACAGGCTGGATGGGCACCGCTCGGCAGGTGCGCGGCGTTACCTTCTCCGTGCGCGAGCGCGAGTTCGTCATGGCGGCGCGGGCGCTGGGGGCCACCGACCGGCGCATCATGGGTGTGCACGTGCTGCCGAACCTCATGTCGCTCGTGCTGGTCATCGCCGGCTTCGACATCGCCGCGGCAATCCTCGCCGAGAGCGGCCTGAGCTTCCTCGGCCTGGGCATCCAGCCGCCGCTGCCGAGCTGGGGCAACATGCTGAGCAACTCCCTGGAGTACATCCGCCGCGCCTGGTGGCTCGTCGCCGCGCCCGGCACGATGATCTTCCTCACCGTGCTGTGCGTCTTCCTGCTGACCGATGGCCTGCGCGACGCCCTCGACCCGTCGCTGAGCAACCGGTAGCGGAGCGCGCCGATCGTGCAGGGGAGCCGCCCGCTGTCCCGGGGCGGCGCGAGCGATGAATGAGAAGCCGGTGCCGCCGCAAGGGGAGTGCAGAGGGGCTTCGCCCCTCTGCGTACCTCTTCTGGGAGTGGGGCGGGGCAACGCTGGCTGCAAGCCTTTTTCAGAGACTGTCTGAAAAGTGGTAGCCTGTGGGTATGGCACGCACATGCTATCCAACCGACCTGACCGACCGCGAGCGGGCGATCATCGCACCCTTGGTGCCACCGCCGAAGCTGGGCGGCCGCCCCTGCCGCTGGCCACGCCGGGAGATGCTCGATGGCATTTTCTACATCCTGCACACCGGCTGTCAGTGGCGGCTGTTGCCGCACGACTTTCCGCCATGGCAGACCGTCTACCACTACTTCCGCCTCTGGCGGCTGGACGGCACGCCGGAAGCCATCCACACCCGCCTGCGCGAACAGCTCCGCCGCCAGCTTGGCCGCGAGCCAACGCCCAGTGCGGCCATCCTCGACAGCCAGTCGGTCAAGACGGCCGAAAAAGGGCGCTCGCGGTGACGACGCCGGCAAGTAGGTGAAGGGGCGCAAGCGGCATCTGCTCGTGGATACCGAACGGCTGGTCCTGAAAGCGGTGGTGCCCCCGGCTGATGTCCAGGACCGCGACGGCGGCCAGCTCGTCCTCGACGCCGTGCGCGGCCTCTTTCCCCGCCTGCGTCATCTGTGGGTGGATGTGGGCTCTCACGGGCGCTTCGTGGCGTGGGTCGAGGAGCGCTTCGGCTGGAGCGTCGCCGTGGTCAAGCATTGGTGGACGTGCGTCCGCCACGCGTGGGTGCCGGAGGGGGGTGGAGCCGCTGCCGTTGCCTGGTGGCTTCCACGTGCTGCCACGGCGGTGGGTGATCGAGCGGACGTTGGCGTCGCTCGGGAAGGCCCGTCGGCTAGGCAACGACTACGAGGCGCTGCCAGCGACGAGTGAGGCATTGAACTATGCGGCGATGACGCGGCTGATGGTGCGCCGGCTGGCGAGGACCCCGACCTGAGGACTTTTCAGACAGTCTCTGAGGAGTTCCCACGCACCTCCGTCGGGAAAATTCAGAAGCATATTTTGAAGCGGGTCGTGCTGGCAAAGATGGTGAACTGGGAACGCAACGCGTCCGCTATCGGGTTGCGGCGGAAGGCTCCGCCCGCTTGCCTTCCAGGAGAAGGGGCACCGAGACCGTGACTCGGGTGCCTCTTCCCGGCCGCGAATGGATCTCGACCTTGCTGCCGATCGCTTGCGCACGCTCGCGCATGCCGAGCAGACCCACGTGGCCGTTCGCCGCCAGGTCGAGGTCGGGTGGGGGCGTGAAGCCCTGGCCATCATCGACCAGCTCAAGACGCACCTCGCGCTCCGCGAAGCTCACGGTCACGGCCAGCCGGGTCGCGTGCGCGTGCTGCTCGACATTCCGGACCGCTTGCTGCGCGATCCGAAAGAGCGCCAGCTCCACCAGGGTTGGCAGGCGCCGCGCCGCGCCCGCCACGCTTAAATCGGTGGCGAGCTTCGACCGCTCGCTGGCATCCTCCAGGAGACGGCGGACCGCTGCCACCACGCCCAGATCGTCGAGGACGGGCGGTCGCAAGCTGCGAGCGAAGTCCCGCAGGTCTTCGATCACCTCCTGAACCAGGCGGCGCGTCCCCTCAAGGCCGCTCAGCACGGCGGGGGCGAGCGAGCGGTCTGCAAGCCTGATGGCATCGACGTCCAGACAGAGTTGGACGAGCTTCTGGATCGTCTGGTCGTGCAGCTCCCGCGCGATGCGTCGTCGCTCCTCCTCCTGGGCGTCAACGACGTTCGCCGCGTAAATCCGCAGGGTATCGCCCCGCTGCCGCTCCTCCGTCACGTCGGCCAGCGCGATCTGGATCTCGCGCCCGCCGTCCGTGGCCCACAAATCGGCGACCGTGGACGCCAGACACGCCTTGATTCCAGAGGGGCTCGGCAGTTCCACCTGTAGCGCAGCGCGCACCCTGCTGCAGGCCAGGGTCAGGATGTGGGCCGCCTGCTCGGGACCAACAAGCTCAGCGAGGCGCGTACCACTGAGTCGCCCCAGATCAATCCCAAACAACAGACTGGCGGCCGGATTGGCCTCCCGGATGACCCCTCCCTCGTCTACGACGAGGTTGGCGACAGGACTCGCGGTGAAGAACGCTCGCCAGCGTGCCTCGGCAGCCCGGGAAACCTGTATCGCGGTCTCGGTAGCGCGTCGCAGGGCCCTCTCGCGGTCGATGCGCCGACCAGCGAACAACGCGATACCGTTGACCAAGGCCATCTGAAAGAGCGCGCCCAGGCGGGTAAGGTCGTGGTGAAGGAACAAGATGTTGGGGATGGTGAGCACCGTACACCAGAGGGCCGTCGGGACCGCGCCACCGGTCCCGAAGTTGAGGGCGGCGTACACCACGGGAATGAGAAACAGCGCGGTTGGGATGAAGTAGAGGAGCTGAAGTACCGTGGTGGTCGGCTCCGAGTGCTCCTGCCATTCCAGGTACGAATGGAGCGCAGCAACCAGGACGACCAGAAGTTGCACCCGCCAGAAGCGCCGGTCGCGGAGCGGCAGCGGCGCCAATACTGAGCACGAGCCGACATGCTCGCGCCAGAGCTGGAGCGCAGATGCACCGACAGCCCGGCAGCCGCTCGCGAGGCCGGTACCGGAGCGGATCATGCGGTATCTCCCTCGTCGACGCTGACCAGGCCGGAGGAGAGTGCCTGGAGAACCGCTTCTATGCGCGAGGACACGCTAAGCTTGGCAAGAATCGCTGCCACGTGACCCTCGACCGTCCGGACGCTAACCACGAGACGGTCCGCGATCGCCTTGTTTCGCAGTCCCTTGACCATGAGCTCGAGCACCTCACGCTCGCGTGGCGTAAGCTGCTCGGCAAGATGTCGCTTCGTGCCACCGTGCCGGCCCCAAAGCCGGGCGACTTTGGTGGCGATGGCCGGTGCCAGGACAGGCTCCCCGAGCCGGACCGTGCGGATCGCGTCGGCGAGCTCGTCGGGCTCCGCCGTCTTGAGCAGATAGCCGAGCGCGCCCGCGTCCATCGCCGCGAGTAGGTAATCGTCGTCCTCGTAGGCCGTCAGCATGATGGCCTTCGTCCCCGGCGAGACAGCGTTCATTGCGCGGACGACATCGATGCCGGTGAGCCGCGGTATCCGGATGTCGATGAGCGCCACATCCGGCTGGAGACGCTGCATCGCGTGCAGCGCCTCATCGCCATCGCTCGCTTCGCCGACGACCACCAGATCGGGGTATTGCTCCAGGATCCGGCGCGTCCCCGCGCGGACCAGCGCGTGGTCCTCGACAAGCACGATCCGGATCGGCTCTCTATCCCTCGGCGCCACGCTCGTTGCCTCGCCTCATTATAGCAGCGCGACCTGGAGAGCCGACCCCCGAACAAACACGGGCAACAACACAGGTGTTTTCACGCCTCCGCAACGGGAGCTTGCCCCGATGTGAGGGCCGGGGCGGGCGAACATAGTAGCCACAAGAGAAGGGGAAAGGTCTCATGCGGAATCCGAACCGGCTGGCGAGCGCCCCGCCTGACCCGAGCCAACGACAGGCGCTTGCGCCAGCCCTCCTTTCGCGGAGGAGATTCCTCAAAGCCGGAGCAGGCCTAGCGCTCATTGGCGCGGCCGCCGCTGCCGCAGCCCAGCCCGTGCTCGGCCAGGCGCCCCAGCCGGCCGGCGGCAGTGCGCCCGGCGCAGGCGCGGTCCGATCCAAACGGCTGCGCCGCTGGGCCATGGCCATCGACCTGCGACGCTGCGACGGCTGCCAGTCGATCGATAAGCCGCCGCAGTGCAC
>JACQUS010000177.1 GCA_016210125.1 Chloroflexota bacterium
CACCTGCGCCGTGCCCAGCGACCCCAGCGCCGTGCCGTAGCACCGCTCGGGCGTCGGAGCGTCCCCTCGTGGGGGAGCTGGCGATGTCCCTGCGGGACGCCGGCCGTGAACGAACAGCGGCCGCGCCGCAGGAGGAGTGCAGAGGCGCTTCGTCCCTCCGCGAAACCCATCGGGGGTGGGGCCGGGCGGCTATAATGTTCCGAGCGCGGCTGCTGCCACGCTGCCGCGGGGAGGAGCGCGTGGCCACGCGCCGCCTGACGGTCGGAGCGCCGGGGCACCTGGTGCCGCCGGTCGAAAACCTCATCCGCAACACGCAGCGCAGCGAGGCCCAGGGCTACGACGCCCTCTGGTGGCCCGACCACCTGATGAGCTGGTACCCCGACGGCCTCTGGACGCCCGACCTGGTCGAGCTGGCGCGCCACCAGCCCAACGCCCACGTCTTCTTCGACGCGCTGCTGGCTATGGCCGTCGCCGCCACGCACAGCGAGCGCGTCCTGCTCGGCACGTCGGTGACCGAGCCGCTGCGCCGCCACCCGGCGACGCTGGCGCAGGCCTTCCTCACCCTCGACCACCTCAGCAAGGGTCGCGCGATCCTCGGCATCGGGGCCGGCGAGGCCGAGAACGTCGTGCCCTACGGCCTGGACTTCCGCCACCAGGCGTCCAAGCTGGAGGAGGCTCTGGCCATCATCCGCCTGCTCTGGGAGCACGACGAGCCGGTCGATTTCGACGGCCGCTTCTGGACGCTGCGCGGCGCCGTGCTCGGCCTGGGGCCGCACCGCCCCGGCGTCTACCCGCCGATCTACGTCGCCGCCGTCGGCACGCGCACGCTGGAGATCGCCGGGCGCTACGCCGACGGCTGGCTGCCGACCTTCTTGCCGCCGGCCGACTACGGGGCCAAGTTCGCGGCCCTCAAGCGCGCGGCCGCGGCGCACGGCCGCGACCCGGCGCGCATCGTCGGCGCCCTATGGGCCTACACCGTCGTCGCCGAGACGCACGAGGAGTGCCATCGGCTGCTAGAGCACCCGCTCGTCAAGGTGCTGGCGCTCGTCCGCGGGACCGAGCTCTTCGCCCGCCACGGCGCGACCCACCCGCTCGGCGAGCGCGCCTACGGTGTCCACCACTTCATCCCGACGCACGTCGGCCGCGACGAGGCCCTCGCAGCCGTGGCCCAGGTGCCGCTCGACGTCCTGCACGAGGTCGTGCTGCATGGCACGCCGGACGAGATCGTCGCCCAGCTCGCGGCCTACGCCGACCAGGGCCTCCAGCACGTCGTCTTCTGGAACGTCACCTTCGTCGCCGACCTGAGCAAGCTGCGCTCGTCGTTCGACCTGCTGCGCGTCGTCCTGGAGCGCTGCCACGCCGGCATCTGATCGTTGACAGCCGCCAGCGGCGCCACTAGGCTGCAAGCGGCGGGCGAGAGCGCCGCCCGAGGGGAGGGAGGGCGATGCGTCTGGTGACCTTTCTGGCCGGCGGCGAGCGCCGCGTCGGCGCGCTACGCGGCGACGCGGTCGTCGACCTCAACCGCGCCGACCCAGCGCTGCCGTCAGATGTCGTCGCCCTGCTCGAAGGCGGCGCAGCCGTGCTCGATCGCGCGCGCCGGGCCGTCGCCGCGGCCGCCGGCGCGGCCGTACAGCCGCTGGCGGCGGTGAAGCTGCTGGCGCCGATCCCGCGCCCGCCGAAGATCATCTGCGTCGGCCGCAACTACGCCGACCACGCCGCCGAGGCCGCGGCCGTCGGGCTGCCCCCCACAGACCGACCGTCCATCTTCGTCAAGGTGTCCTCGACAGTCATCGCCGCGGGCGAGCCTATCGTCCACCCCAGGACGACCGAGCAGCTCGACTACGAGGGCGAGCTGGCGGTGGTCATCGGCCGGCGCGCGAAGGACGTCGCCAAAGAGGACGCGCTGAGCTATGTCGCCGGCTACACGATCTTCAACGACGTGAGCGCGCGCGACCTCCAGCTTGCCAAGAGCGGCGGCGTCACGCTGGGCAAGAACTTCGACAGCGCGGCCCCGATGGGGCCGTACCTGGTCCTGACTGACGAGGTGCCCGATCCGACCAAGCTGACGCTGCGCACCTACGTGAACGGCGAGGAGCGGCAGCACGCCAGCGTGGCGGGCCTGATCTTCGACATCCCGACGATCATCGCCTTCCTGACGCAGCAGCTCACGCTGGAGCCGGGCGACGTGATCCCGACCGGCACGCCGGCCGGCGTCGGCTTCGCGCGTAAGCCGCCGACGTGGCTCAAGCCCGGCGACGTCGTACGCGTGGACATCGACGGCCTGGGGGTGCTGGAGAACTCAGTCATTGCTGCATAGCACGAGAGCGCGTGCCTGCTTGACAGCTCCCTCCGCTGAGGGTAAGCTGCACGCGATGTGGCGCCGGGCCGCGCCGGCGGATTCGCGGCGCTCGCGCCGCCGGCAGCCTGGCGGCCGCGCAGCCGGCCCGCCCACCCGACGCGCACCGAGCGGAGCCTGATGGCCCAGCACACGACGACGGACGACATCCGGCAGGCCGCGGTCCAGTACCAGGTCCGCATCACGCCGAAGCTGGTGCTGTCCATCCTATGGCCGTATGCCTCGGACCGCATCAAAGAGCAGATCGTCGCCGTTGGGCCGATCTCGCTCTTCCTGCTGCTGTTTCAGATCGTCGTCCTGCGCCAAGGCATCCTCGACGCCGCGGGCATCGCCGCCGGGCTCAGCGTCGTCATCCTCGGCCTCATGTTCTTCATGGACGGCGTGCGGCTCGGCCTCATGCCGCTGGGGGCGAATATCGGCGCAACGCTGCCGGCGAAGGCGCGGATGTGGCTCATCCTCACGTTCGCCTTCCTCGTGGGCGTGGGCGCGACCTACGCCGAGCCGGCCATCAGCACGCTCAAGGCCGCTGGCGCGAACGTCAAGGCGGGCGAGGCGCCGCTGCTCTACGAAATGCTGAACCGCAGCTCCGGCCTACTGGTGATGGCCGTCGGCGTCGGCGTGGGCATCGCGACGGTGCTCGGCGTGTTCCGCTTCGCCCGCGGCTGGAGCCTGAAGCTGCTGCTCTTTCCGTCCCTGGCCCTGGCGCTCGCCGCCACGGTCGTCGCCGAGCTGAACCCGGCGACGCGCGGCGTCATCGCCCTGGCCTGGGACACCGGCGCGGTGACGACCGGGCCGGTGACCGTGCCGCTGGTCCTGGCGCTTGGCCTCGGCGTCTCGGCGGTCATCGGCCGCGGCGACACGGGTATGAGCGGCTTCGGCATCGTGACGCTGGCATCGCTCTGGCCAGTCGTCATGGTGCTGCTGCTGTCGCTGGCCATCTTCTACTCCGGCGGCGTCGTGCCGCCCGACGCCGCGCAGCTCGCCGCCTCCGCCGCGGCCGGCGCCGCGCCGAGCCTGGCCGAGCTGCTGGCGGTCTCGATGCAGGCGGCACTCCAGGCCGTCCTGCCGCTGGCCGCCTTCCTGTATCTCGTGCAGCGCTACGTCTTGCGCGAGCCGGTGCGCGGGCTCGACTCGGTGGTCCTCGGGCTCGCGTTCGCCGTGCTGGGGCTGATGCTCTTCAACCTCGGCCTCGGGACGGGCCTCGTGCCGCTCGGCCAGCAGGTCGGCGGCAACGTGCCGTCGGCCTTCGCTCCGCCGACCGTGCTGTACGGCGAAGTCGGCGGGCGACTCGTCGCGCTGGCGTTCGCCTTCGCCCTCGGCTACGGGGCCACGATGGCCGAGCCGGCGCTGAACGCCCTCGGCATCACCGTCGAAGAGGTCACCGCCGGCGCGTTCAAGCGCCCGCTGCTCATCCACGCCGTGGCGTTCGGCGTGGCCATGGGCATCACCGTCGGCCTCGCGAAGGTGATGTTCAACCTGCCGATCACGTACCTGCTCATCCCGCCGTACCTCGCGCTCGTCGTCGTCACGCTCCTGAGCAGCGAGGAGTACGTGAATATCGGCTGGGACAGCGCCGGAGTGACCACCGGCCCGATCACCGTGCCGCTCGTGCTGGCGATGGGCCTGGGCGTCGGCGGGGCGATCGGCGTCTCCGACGGTTTCGGCATGCTGGCGATGGCCTCGGTCGGGCCGATTCTCACCGTCCTGCTCCTCGGCCTCGTCGTTGGGCGCCGCGCCGCCCCGGCGGTCTCCGAAGCCGAGCGCCCCGAGGAGGCAGCCGCTCCGGCGGCGCACGTCCGCGAGGCCGAGGCCGCGGCCGAGGAGCAGGCACTGCGCCGCGACCGGCAGGTAGCCGCCGCGCGTGCCGCCGCCAGTCGGGCGATCGCGGAGCAGGCCGCCGGCCCGCGGCTCGTACTCGCCTTCGTCGACCGTGGCTACGCCGACGCGCCGGTACGCGCCGCGCTGCGCGCCGGGGCGCAGGCCGCGACGGTGTTCGTCGGGCGCTCGTTCTCGTCCGAGGAGCGCGTCGGCGCCTCGGGGCTGGCCATCCAAAGCGAGAAGGAGATCATCGTCACCGTCGTCGACGGCCAGCTTGCCCGCGCCGTCGCCCAGGCCATGGCGCAGGCTAGCGCTGCCGCGCGTGCGGAGAGCGAGCTGGTCGAGCCGGCGACGATCGTCGTAGCGCCGGTGGCGCATGTCGTCGGGCTGCTCGAGGCGGCCAGCCTGGCCCGCGAGGCCAGCTAGCGCACGGCGAGTCAGCGGCGCCGGGGCAGAGAGGGAGGGCAGCTTGGCTACAGAGCAGGGGGGCGATCCGGAGGGGCCCGACCCGGGCGCGGTGGCCGGGCCCGACGAGCAGACACCGAGCAAGATGATCGTGGCCATCGTGCAGCGCGGCAAGGCAGACGCCCCGGTGCGTGCGGCCCTGCGCGCCGGGGCACGCACGGCGACGGTCTTCTTCGGGCGCGGGCTGGGCATTCGCGAGCGCCTCGGGCTGCTCGGCCTGGCCGTGCAGCCGGAGAAAGAGATCATCCTCGTCGTGGTCCCCGACGAGCGCGTCGACCAGGTGGTGCGGGCCATGGTGCGCGCTGGCAACCTCGATCAGCCCGGCGTGGGCTTCGTCTTCGTCCTCCCGGTCGATTTCGCCCTTGGCGCTGAGGCCCTCGGCGAGGCGGCATCGGCGTAGGGGAGGCACACCCGTGTGGGACGCGCGCGTCGACGAGCTGGCTCGTATCCTCGTGCACTACTCGACCCGCGTGCAGCCGGGCGAGACGGCGCTCATCCGCGGCGGCGTGGCGGCCACGCCGCTGCTGCTGGCGTGCTACCGCGAGGTCTTGCGGGCCGGCGGCCTGCCGGTCCTCTGGCCCGACCTCGACGACGCGCAGCGCCTCCTGCTCAGCGAGGGCGGCGAGGCCCACCTCGACTTCCTGCCGCGCGCCCAGGTGGTCGCCGTCGAGGACGCGCAGTGCGTCATCCGCGTCGACGCGCCGACCAACGCGCGCGCCCTCTCGCAGACCGACCCAGCGCGCATGGTCCACCTGGCCAAGACCGTCCGCCCGCTGCGCGAGCTGGTCCTGCGGCGGCGCTGGGTGCTCTGCCAGTACCCGACCGAGGCCCTGGCCCAAGAGGCCGACATGGCCCTGGCCGACTTCGCCGACTTCCTCTTCGGGGCCACCAACCGCGACTGGAGCGCGGTGCGCGCCTTCCACCAGCGGCTCAAGGCGCGCCTGGAGGCCGGCCGCGAGCTGCGCATCGTCGGCCCGGACACCGACCTGACCCTGGGCATCGCCGGCCGCACCTGGATTCCGGCCTCCGGCGAGCACAACATGCCCGACGGCGAGGTCTTCTCGGCGCCGCTGGAGGACCAGGTCAACGGCGTCATCGCCTACGACTTCCCGGCCATCCACGCCGGGCGCGAGGTCGAAGGCATCCGCCTGGTCTTCCGCGACGGCGCCGTCGTCGAGGCCACCGCGCGCAAGAACGAAGCCTACCTGATCCAGACGCTCGACGCCGACGCCGGCGCGCGGCGCCTGGGCGAGGTGGGCATCGGCACCAACGAGCGCATCACGCGCTTCAGCAAGAGCATCCTGTTCGACGAGAAGATCGGCGGCACGGCGCACCTGGCCGTCGGCATGGCCTACCGCGAGACCGGCGGCGTCAACGAGTCGTCCATCCACTGGGACATGATCAAGGACCTGCGCCAGGGCGGCGCGCTCTACCTCGACGGCCAGCCCGTGCAGGAGAATGGGCGCTGGCTGCTAGAGTCCTGACCCGGGCATCAGACCGAGACCGACCGCGGCGCAAGACCTAGGACCTTTTCGCTATCCGCCGGCTGTAACGGCGACCTCCCCCGGCACGTCGATAGTGCCAAAGACGTTTTCCTGGTGATGAAGCGCTCCGCTGCCGGCTGCACAGCGGGCCAGCGGACGCGAGCATGCCAGGAGCGTCTCGGGCAGCCGCGACGTGACCATCGCGCCCACTGCCGCACCGAGCGGGCGCACGGCTGGGGGGAAGAATATGGCCAGCTTCGTCGCCGTTCGACAATTTCGAGCACTAGCTGAGGCGCAAGTCATCGCCTTGGAGCGCGGCGACCTGGAGATGTTCGCCCGTCTCCTTGATGAGCGCGCGGACTTGGAGCATACAACCCGATATAGAACAGTGCCCGCCAGCGTGCGCGTGCTCGACGAGGCCGCCGAGGGCCTCCTCCGGCGGTATTTGGCAGACGCCGCGGCGGAGCTCACGCGCGTCCGCCTGGGCATCTACGCGTTGCGTTCGCCAGAGCCGATGAAGCTGCGTGCTGGCACGCGACCACGCCATACGCCGCCTCGGCGCCGGCGGCAAGCCTCGTAGCTCCAGGTGCGAGGCCGCTGAGTAGTCGGGTCCTCTGCGGGTCGCCCGCCTTGCCGCGCTCCTCCCGGCGTGCTATCCTGCCAAGCAGGCAACAGCGGGGGCGAGGCGTGGGTATGAGCGGCAGGTGCGCGCTGCGGGCGGCGATCGCGCTGCTGCTCGGCATCCTGGTCCTTCCTGCGCAGCCGGCCCGCGCCGAGCCGCCGGCCCAGGTCGAGGCCGGGGCGACGCTGGCCGTCCTTGCCGGCGACGTGCAGGTCAGCTTCGGCGGCGGCCCCTTCCATCCCGCCGAGGACGGCACGACGCTCGCCGTCGGCGACCGCGTGCGCACCGGGCCGGCCAGCCACGCGCTGCTCACCTACTTCGACGGCTCGACCACCCAGCTCGAACCCGAGACTGAGATCGCCATCCGCCGCGTCGAGGCCGACGCCGGCCAGCAGACGTTCTTCGTCTCCCTGGGGCTCAGCGCCGGCACGCTCTGGAACCGCGTCTCGCAGCTCCTCGGCTTCGGCGCGCAGTTCGAGGTCGGCGGGCAGACGGC